>NZ_QKTQ01000023.1:0-39978 GCF_003234875.1 Curtobacterium sp. MCBD17_028
CGGCCGCCACACGCAGCGGCGCTCGTTCGGGATCATCCGGAGATCACGCCCGGGTACCACTTGAACAAGCAGCACTGGATCACGGTCGCGCCGGGTGCGGGGGTCGACGAGGTCCTGGTGGAGGATCTGGTCGGCAACTCGTACGACCTCGTGGTCGCCGGGTTGCCTCGGCATCGGCGGCCGCTGGATCCCTGGCGCCGCGGGGACGTCGGCGACTCGCGGCCAGCTCCCGACAGCGCGGGATGAACCGAGTCACGTCGGGCGTCGGGTCCCGAGCGGGCGGGCGGGTCCTCGGTGCGTTCGTGACCGTGCCGTCATGACCGCACGTTCGTGATCGTGCCTTCGTGACCGTGCCGTCGTGACTGTGCCGTCGTGACCGTGCCGTCATGACCGCACGTCAGAGCGAGGCCGGGACCCCCGAGAGCACCTTCCGGGCGACCGCCTCGATCTTGTACGGGAGCCCGCGGCCGCCCTCGAGGAGCACGACCGCCTGATCCCGCCCGAGGCCGGCGAACACATCCGCGACCGTGATGCCGTGTGCAGGCCGGTCGAAGCGCTCGATCCGATCACCGACTTGGACGGCTCCGGACCGGACCACGCGCAGGTAGGCGCCGGTGCGGTTGGCGTCCGTGAAGGTCCGCACCCACTTGTCCACCTTCATGCGGCGAGCGAACGTCGCGCACGGGACCCGCGGCAGCGTCACCTCGAGCACGAGACCATCGCCGACCCGCCAGCGCTCGCCGACCACGGCGGTGCTGACCTCGATCCCGCTCGTCCGGAGGTTCTCACCGAACAGGCCAGGCTCCACCGGACGCCCGAGCACCGTACTGAAGTAGGCCGCGTCCTCGTCCGCGTACGCGTAGACGGCCTGGTCTTCGCCGCCGTGGTCCTTGCGGTTCGCCTGGACGTCGCCGTGGAGGCCGAGTGGACGCACCCGCAACGGATCGGTCACCGGCCGCTTGTCGATCGCGGTCACGCCGACCGTCCCGGAGTCCGGGATGAGCTGGTGCACGCGGCAGACGGCCGTGACGAAGGGCATGTCGCCATCGTTCCGCCATCCGGGCTCACGATCAACCTCGCGGCGTTGCCGACACCGCCGGCAGGGCGGGCGTTGTCGACGCTGCGGACAGAGCGAGCGTGGCTGTGGCTGTGGCTGTGGCTGTGGCTGTGGCGGTTGCAGTCGGCAGGGAAGGCGTCTCCGCCGCGCACGCGGCCCGCGCTCCGGTCAGCTGACTCGACCGGACGCCGGAGCGACCGCTCGCGCCCGACCCCGGCTCCGGACCCCGCTCGTGCCGCGGCCCTGATTCCGGTCCGCGACCTCGAGCGTCACGACGATCGCCGCCAACAGGATGGCGGTCAGCACCAGCGAGAGCTGCGGGAGGAACGCGCTGAAGCCGGCTGCCAGGGTGAGGACGACCACGAGGGCGCTGGTGGGCCTCCCGAGCGTCGGCCGGAGCGCGAGCGCCCAGACGGCGAGCACGAACGCGGCGACCGGCACCGAGATGGTCGCGGCGGCCGCAGCTGGAGCGAGGCGCGCAGTGCCTTCGCTGGCGGCGATCGCCACCTCGATCCCGGCTGGCATCGCGGCGGCGGCAGCGAACACGACGTAGTGACCGTAGCCGAAGGCCAGAGCCCTCGGCAGTGAGGTGATCCGGTCGTGCTGGCTGCGCGCGAAGGAGATCCACCACATCGCCGCCACGATGACGAGACCCGCGCCGGCCAGGGCCAGCAGGGGCCCGATGCGCTCCGACGCCGCCAAGGCCCCGATCACCGCGTTGGCGCTCGCGACCAGGCCCTCGCCCAGGACGATGAGCGTGAAGAGGCTGTATCGCTCCGCGATGTGCCGGGTGTGCCACGGGGTGGTGTCCGTGCGCTCCGCGACGACGGGGACGGCGAGCTCGGCGACGACGAGCAGGAGGAACGTCAGGGTCGACGCGAGATCGGCCAACACCGTGACGCGGAGGACCCAGAGCACCTGCACCACGGTGATCCCGACGGCGTACTCGAGCGCGGTGCGGCGGTACCGCGTGTGCGCCGACGCCGCCCGGAGCCACTGACTCACCATGGCGAGGCGCATCACCACGTAGCCCATGGTGGCGACGAAGTCGTCACCGTGCTCGATCGCCGGTCCGATGCCGGCCGCCAGGACGAGCACGCCGGCCATCTGCACGAACGTGGTGACGCGGTAGAGCCAGTCGTCCGTGTCGAATGATGTGGCGAACCACGTGAAGTTGACCCAGGCCCACCAGATCGCGAAGAACACGAGGACGTAGCCGGTGACTGCGTCCGCGAGGTGACCACGCACCTCGAGGTGATGCAGGTCCGTCGCCGCGAAGGACACCGCGACGACGAACACGAGGTCGAAGAACAGCTCCAGCGGACTGGCTGCTCGGTGGGCTTCGGTCGGGTCACGGGGCACCATCCGCCGCAGGCCGGCGGCAGGCCACCGTCGCGTCGGGCTGTTCGGGATCGTCACGGTGTCATAGTGGCAGCGCCGGGGGCGGTGCAGGGGTGGCGGAACGTGCCGCCGTGGACAGCGCGGCACGGCGACGACCTGTGGAGGGAGCGCCGTAACATCCGCCCGCCAGGAGGCCCGGCTCGCGTCAAGCCTGGGAGGTCGCCGCCGGCACTGCGGCGAGCGCCTCGCCGGAGACGGTGTCACTCAAGGCCCCGCCGCCAGCCCCGCCGCTCGCGGCCCCGTCGCTGGCGGAGTGCGCGGAGTGCGCGGAGTGCACCGACCCAGTTGGCGTGGCGGAACGACCGGAGGGCGCGGGCAGGGGCTCGACCTGTGCGACCCGCTCGAGCGCGTCGAGTGCCCCTGAGATGGCACGCAGGTCGCCGTCGTCGAGATCAGCGAGCAGCTGCGACACGATGCCCGCGCGTTCGTGGCGTGCCTCGTGCACGGCTGCGATACCCGCGGGGGTGGCCGTTATGACGGACGCGCGGCCGTCGAGTGGATCCGTGACCCGTTCGATGAGCCCGCGCGCGTCGAGGTCGCTGAGCACCCGCGTCATCGTCGGCTTCGTGACGACCTCGTGTCGGGCGAGGTCGCCGGGCCGCAGCGGACCGAGCCGCACGATCGTCGACAGCGCCGACAGCAGGCCGTAGCTCAACGCGCCGGTGCCGGGCCGTGCCCTCCGATTGATGCGTCCGACCGCCACGGCCAGGCGCGCGGCGACGTCGCCGCGGTCGATCGGGGTCTCGGTCATGCACGCGCTCCGTCGGTCACCGGGTCCTTGGTCGTGGCGATGGTACCGGTGTCGCCGTCGGCGTGCACGTATCGCTTGCCTCGGATGAGCGAGGCGATGGCGGCCACGACGGACATGATCGCGGCGGCGGCGAATACCACGACGAGTCCGTGGTGGAACGGCCCGGAGATGAGCTGCGGGAAGAACTCCTTGCCCGTGAGGGTCGCGGCGTCGACGCCCGGACGATGCAGCACCCCGGACGGCCCGAGCAGGTTGCCGATCGGGTTGTACCCGAGGAACGCAGCGAACAGCGAGCCCACGGGCGGGGTCTGGCCGATCTGCTCCGCCACCGTCGAGGGCACGCCGTGGGCGCTGAGGCCCCGCGTGAGCGTCGCCGGCAGCGTGGTCGACAGTCCGGCGATCATGAGCGAGAAGAAGATGCCGATGGACAGCGAGGTCCCGGCGTTCTGCACGGTGCCCGCCATGCCGGACGCCGCACCGCGCTGGTGCTTCGGCACGCTGTTCATGATCGCGCTGCGGTTCGGAGCGCCGAACATGCCCGAGCCCAATCCGCTCAGACCGGTGATGATCGCGAAGAGCCAGTACGGGAAGTCGACCGGGATGAGCAGGAGCGCGACGAAGGTCCCGGCGACCACGACGAGTCCGGTGGTGGCGAAGGCACGTGCGCCGAACCGGTCGGACAGGGTCCCCGAGAGCGGCCCCGCGATGAGGAAGCCGATGGTGATCGGCAGCATGTAGATGCCGGCCCAGAGCGGCGTGTCCTCGTAGGAGTAGCCGTGCAGCGGCAGCCAGATGCCCTGCAGCCAGATGATGAGCATGAACTGCAGGCCGCCGCGACCGACCGAGGCGAGCAGACCAGCGAGGTTCGCCATCGCGAACGCCCGGATGCGGAACAGCCCGAGGTCGAACATCGGCTGGGCGGATCGGAGCTCGATGACGACGAACGCGATGAGCATGAGCACGCCGAGACCGATCGCTCCGTCGACCCAGGGGTTGGTCCACCCGGTCGCGCTGTTCCCGTAGGGCTGGATCCCGTACGTGATGCCCGCGAGGACCGCGGTGAGTCCGGCGGCGAACGTGAGGTTGCCCGGGATGTCCAGTCGCCCGGGGTTCTTCGTCCCCACCTCGTGCAGCGACTTGTAGGACCAGATGGTGCCGATGATGCCGATCGGGACGCTCACGAAGAAGACCGCCCGCCAGTCGACCACGGCGAGCAGACCGCCGACGATGAGGCCGATGAACGACCCTGCGATCGCCGCGACCTGGTTGATGCCGAGCGCCATGCCGCGCCGGTGCGCCGGGAACGCGTCGGTGATGATCGCCGTCGAGTTGGCGAACAGCATCGCACCGCCCACACCCTGCACGAGTCGCCAGATGATGAGCCACATGGCTCCGGATCCGCCGGTCCAGGGGTCGAGCGCCAATGCCACGGACCCGAGCGAGAACACGACGAACCCGAGGTTGTAGATGCGGACCCGGCCCAGCATGTCGCCGAGTCGCCCGAATCCGACCACGAGGACGGCGGTCACGAGCATGTAGCCCATGAGCATCCAGAGCAGGTAGCTCACGTTCCCCGCGCCGAGCGGGTTCAACCGGATGCCCTTGAAGATCGCGGGCAGCGAGATGATCACGATCGACGAGTTGATGGTCGCCATGAGCATGCCGAGCGTGGTGTTGCTCAGCGCGATCCACTTGTAGTGGGGGTGGTCCTTGGTGAACAGGGCCGGGCGGGCTGTGGTCAACGTGCTGCCTCCGACACGATTGGTTAGCTGTTGTGAACCAATCATACGGCCGGGAGGCCCGGGTCGGCCTCCCGAGGCGACGTCACCTCGAGCAACCGTCACGCAGGGAGCAGATGCACCGCCTCGGTCGCGAGTTCGGCCGCGATCGCGTCTTCTGCGGCCGTCGCCGCCCGGAGAGCGCGCAACTGCTCCGTCATCCCCGCCCAGTCCACGAGCCGATCGAGGTCCCGTAAGCGGAGGCGGAAGGCCAGTCCGTCCATCGTGTCGCGACACACCCGCACCAGCGAGGCGTTGCCGCAGGCGTCGACGAACATCCCGAACAGGGCCAGCGCGTCACGGTTCGCCCCGAGGACGTCGTGGTTCGCCATCTCGACGATCGTGGTGTCGAGGGCGGCGAGCACCCGAGCACGTTCCTCGCGGGACAGTCGTGGCACCGCGAGACGCACCACACCACCGAGGAGCACCCCCAAGGTCTGGAGGGCCTCGATCACCTGGGTGGGATCCGGCCGCGTTACGCGGGTGTAGCGGTTCGGCGCCATCTCGACGAGACCGGCGCGGGCGAGCTGACTCAGGGCTTCCCGGATGGGGGTGCGGGACACACCGAGCCAGGCGATCAGGTCCTCGTCGTTCAGGCGCTCGCCCGGCTCGAGAGTGCCGTCCATGATGGCCTCGTGGATGCGGTCGCGGACGGTGTCGCGGAGGAGCCGGTGATGCGCGGGTGGCGTCACGGGAACGGGCATGGCGGATCTCCCTCGTCGGGTTCGAGTACCGCGATGCTACCTGATATGTGACGTGGTGGATGCTGATGTCACCCGCCGAGCAGGTCCAGCGTCACCCGGTCCTCCTCGCCGCCGTACCAACGGTTCAGCACGGCGCGGAACGGTGCCGCGTCCTCCGCCACGTGCGCGAACAGCGTCATCGAGGACCGGAGCTTCACCGCGTCGATCTCACCGAGCAGCGCGATCGCGTCGCGGGCGGGCGCTTCTGCGACGACGGTCGCCGCGGTGCGCAGGCGTGGACCGAGGACGGCATGCGTGAGGTAGGCCCGTGCCTCCCGCTGCGAACCGATGGCGAACCGCACGGCGGTCGCGCTCTTGCCGAGGCCGGCGATCTGCGGGAACACGAACCACATCCAGTGCGAGCGCTTGCGGCCGGCGCGGAGTTCGGCGAGCGCCTGCTCGAAGACGCCGGCCTGCGCGCGCGTGAAGCGCTCGAGGTCGAAGGGGTCGGCATCCTCGTCGGTGGTGCTCATCGGACGAGGCCTCCCCATGCGTACTCGACGTCGACGCCGTCCCCGACGAGCAGACGGTCGGGCACGCGGTCGAGCAGACGGGGGAACCCGACGACGTCGGGCAGGTCGCCGCGGAGTTCCTCTGCCCGGGCGGCACGCAGCTGCCAGGGAGCGTGCGAGCGCCGCCACCACGACGTGACGCCGAGGTGGCGGGCGTGGACACCCGGGCGGTGCGTGAGAGCGACCGACAGCGCGTCCGGCGTGACTCCTCCGGCAGCACGGACCCGGACCGACGCTGACGCGCCGCCGTGCCGTCGGCGGGTGCGGTGGGCGAGGACGTCCCCGTCGCGCCGTGATCCCGCTCGCGCTGCCGTGTAGGGCACGCCGATCCCGATGCGCGCTGCGAGCACGGCCGGCACGTGTTGCGTGTCCACGGTCAGGTAGGTCGTTCCGTGTCGACCGGCGTCGTCGACGGTGGGCACCTCGACGGTGATCTCCGTCAGGCGACCGAGCGGCCCGGGCGGCGGCAGCGGCGGCACCGTGGTCCGGCGGAACTCGTACGCCGTCAGTGACACCCATGCGCTCCCGTCGATCCGGTCCGGCTCGGTCCGCGGTGGCACGAGGCTGGCCACCGTGTCCGCGTCCATCCGCCAGGACGCGAACACCACGTCCGCCCAGCGGTGCGCGGTGACGGCTCGGTGCGGGAGCGGCGCGGCCGTCTGCGCCACGAGGACGTCGGCGAGGGCGTCGAGCTCCTGGGGTCCGTTCGTCATGGCCTGCTGTCCATACCGACGCGGAGGCCCCACCGCACGAGGGGCACCTGCAGCGGGAGGCGCAGCAGGGCCGCCACGCGCATCCGTCGCTGCGAGCGCGGGTCGTCGAGCAGGTCACGCGCCATCTTGAGGTTCGCGGGGAAGACCGCGACGAAGAGCGCGGCAGCCGCGAATCCGCCGATCCGCCGGGTGCGTGGCACCGCCAGCGCCGCCGCCACCGCCACCTCGGCGACGCCCGAACCGATCGTCGTCGCACGAGTCGGCAAGGCCTCCGGCACGATCCCGTCGTACACACGGGGACGGAGGAAGTGGGTCACGCCGGCCCCGGCGAGCAGGATCGCGAGTCCGCGAGCCGTCGTGGCCGCGCGGCGCGCGCGTCGTGTTCGTCGCATCAGGCCATCCTGGACCGGTCGGCTGTGCTGCATCGGAATCCGAATCGGCCCGTGCGAGCGGGGCGGCCCGAGCGAGCGGGGCGGCCCGAGCGACCGGGGCGGCCCGAGCGACCGGGGCGGCCCGAGCCGCCGCGGCGCCCGGAAGGCACGGATTCCGCTGCGCAGGTCACGTCAGCGCTGTCGCCACGAGGTCGAGCACCACATGGGCGATCTCGGCCTTCGATCCCGACGCCTCGCGCACCACGTCGCCTCCGGCAGCCAGGACCTCGACGGCGTTGTGGCCACGCTCGAACCCGTGGTCCCAGCCGACCCGGTTCACCACGAGCAGATCGGCGGGCTTGCGGGCCAGCTTGTCGCGGGCCAGGTCCAGGCGAGCGGCGCGGTCGGGCTCGGTCTCGGCCGCGAACCCGACGACGAGCTGGCCCGCACGGCGCGCCGCCACGAGGTCGGCGAGGACGTCGGGGTTCCGGACGAGTTCGAGCGTCAGGTGGTCGCCCGCGTCCTCTTTCTTGAGCTTCGATGGTCGGACCTCGGCCGGACGGAAGTCTGCGACGGCCGCCGTCATCACGACGACGTCAGCGGCCACCGCGGCGGCGTGGACGGCATCGGCGAGCTCGAGGGCGGTGCCCACCCGGATGACCTCGACCGGGAGTGCATCGGGCGCGTCGTCCATGGCCGCGAGCACCGCGTCCTCGATGTTCGCCGCCACGAGGGTCACGACGGCTCCCCGGCGCGCTGCCTCGGCCGCGATCGCGACTCCCTGCCGCCCGCTCGAGCGGTTGCCGATGTACCGCACGGGGTCAACCGGCTCACGGGTGCCGCCCGCACTCACCACGACGTGGTTGCCCGACAGGTCCCCGCGTCGGGCGTCGGGGTGCACCGCGGTCTCGGGCGCGGTGGGCGACTCGTCGACATGGGGGACGGGAGCGGTCGGTGTCCACCCGTGGCGGGCCTCCCGGCTGTCGGCCGCGGTGGTGACCGTCGTCGCAGCGGACGGCTCGTCGCGTCCACGCGTTCCGCTCGCGGGCAGGACGGCGAGCGCTGCCGCGACGATGTCGTCGGGCTCGCTCATGCGCCCGATCCCCGAGTCCTCGCCGGTGAGCGGCCCGTCCTCCGGACCGACGACGTGGACGCCTCGCTCCCGCAGGGTGGCGACGGACGCGCGGGTTGCGGGGTGGTCCCACATCTGCGGGTGCATCGCTGGCGCCACGACGACCGGTGCTGTCGTCGCGAGCAGGGTCGTTCCGAGCAGGTCTCCGGCCAGTCCCGCCGCGGTCCGTGCCAGGAAGTCGGCCGTGGCCGGTGCGACGACGACGAGGTCCGCGCGGCGGCCGAGCGCGACGTGGCGGACCTCCGCGACCTCCTCGAACACGCTCGTCGACACGGGGTTACGGCTGATGGCCTCGAGTGTGGGCAGTCCGACGAAGCGCAGTGCTCCTTCGGTCGGGACCACGTGGACGTCGTGTCCGAGCCGTACGAACGCCCGCACGACTCCGACGGCCTTGTACGCCGCGATGCCGCCGGTGATGCCCACGACGATCGTCCGACGCTGCTCGGACTGTGACACGGTCGACCTCCGCTCTGGCGGGGCCGATCCCCGCCCGGCCGACGGTACCAGCGGGCAGGGAGCGGCAGGCCGTCCTCCACAACGCATCGCTCTCTCCACAATGCGCGCTGTGTCACGCGTCCGCTGAGCCTGGGCGGGGTGTTCGGGCGCCATCGCGTCCACATGCTGATCGATGTCGAAACGCGTCCACAGGTGGGCAGGCGAGCCCGGGACGTCGTGCGGCGGGTGCGATGATCGACGCATGTGCACCGTCGTCGTCCGGGTCGAACCCGACACCGCGTGGCCGGTCACCCTGCTCGCACTGCGGGACGAGGACCCGTCCCGTCCCTGGGACCCCCCACGCGCCTGGTGGCAGGACCGCGGCGACGACGTGGTCGGTGTCCGGGATCGGACGGCAGGGGGCGCGTGGCTCGCAGCGTCCGCTCCTCGCCGAGCCCTCGCGGTCGTCCTCAACCGCGCCGAGCCCGTGCCCGCGACGGACGGCGGTTGGGCGACGCGGGGGTGGCTTCCGCTCGACGCCGTCACGGGGGCCACCCGGGCGGGCGAGCGGCCGACCGAGCGCTCCTACAACCTGGTCCACGCCACGCCGCAGGGGGTGCGCGTGACGTCGTGGGATGGTGCACGCGTCCTCACGCGAGGACTCGGACCGGGCGTCCACGTCGTGACGGAAGGCGCTCCGGACGACGTCGCGCTCCCACGGATCGCTCGGTGGCTCGATCCCTTCCGCGACGCATCGGCTCCGGTCGGCCCGCCACCGTCGATCGAGCCACTCCTCGCGGCGGAGGCGCCGACGACGGGGCTCGGGGCCGATTGGGAGGACTGGTTCGCAGTGCTCCGTTCGGGTGCCGACGTCGCGCCGGACCGACCGGACGCGATCCTCCGTGACGATCTCCGCGCCGACGGCCGATTCGCGACCCTGTCGGTCGTCGCCGCGGCCGTCGGACCGTCCGGCGTGGTCCTCGAGCACGCGCGGTTGGCGACGCCCGGGAGGCTCGGCACGCGTTCCTGATGCTCCCGCGCCTTCCCGTCGGATCGCGGAATTCTGGCGTACTGAACCGGTTGTAGGATCATGCAAACGCATTGATCCGTCTGGAGGACTTCATGGGTGGCAGCGCATTCGGCAACATCAGCGGTGGTGGCGCGGGACCCGGGCGTCCGGTCGACGTCCCGCCCGCGGCGCCGGACCGGGTCGGAGCGGTCCAGCTCGGGCTCGACACGTTCGGTGACGTGACCGAGACGACCGCGGGTGTCCGTCTGACCCAGGCCCAGAGCATCCGCAACGTGGTTGAGCAGGCGGTCCTCGCCGACCAGGTGGGCGTCGACTTCATCGGGGTCGGTGAACACCACCGCGTCGACTTCGCCGTCAGCGCACCCGAGGTCGTCCTGGCGGCCATCGCCGCGCGCACCGAACGGATCCACATGGGCTCCGCGGTCACGGTGCTGAGCTCAGACGACCCGGTGCGCGTCTACGAGCGGTTCGCGACCGTCGACGCGCTGTCCAACGGGCGCGCCGAGGTCGTGCTCGGCCGCGGGTCCTTCACCGAGTCGTTCCCGCTCTTCGGATTCGACCTCGCAGACTACGAGACCCTCTTCGAGGAGAAGCTCGAGCTCTTCGCCGAGGTCCTCAAAGAGGGACCGGTCAGCTGGTCCGGCACGAAGCGCGCCCCGCTCCACGAGCAAGAGGTCTGGCCGAAGACCGAACACGGCCGCATCCCGACGTGGATCGGAGTCGGGGGTTCGCCGCAGTCCGTGATCCGGGCGGCGAGCTACGGGTTCCCGCTGTTCCTCGCGATCATCGGCGGTCAGCCCGCTCAGTTCGCACCGTTCTCGCGCCTCTACCGACAGGCGCTCGACCAGTTCGAGCTCCCGCAGCAGCCGATCGCCATGCACTCGCCAGGGTTCGTCGCAGCGACGGACGACGAGGCGGCCGAGCTGTTCTACCCGTACCACAAGGACGTCACGGATCGGCTCGGACGTGAGCGCGGGTGGCCGCCCTTCGACGAGTCGCAGTACCGCGCTGGCCTGTCGGCGGGCGGTTCCCTCTACGTGGGATCGCCCGAGACGGTCGCGAAGAAGATCGCGCGAAACATGCGCATCCTCGGGGTCTCGCGCTTCGATCTCCGTTACAGCACCGGTCGACTCCCGCACGAACACATGATGCGGTCGATCGAGCTGTACGGCACGAAGGTCAAGCCGCTCGTCGAGGAGATGCTCGCTGAGGAGGTCCCCGCGGTCTGACCGGGGCGCCACCGGCCTCCCTGGAATGGTGATCCGTGACCAAACCCGGAGGCGGAGGGCACCGAACACAAACCAGGGGCGAGCCGCGTCGAGCTGTGTCATGCAGACGGCCGTCCGCTCGTGCCCGCGTGCACCGGATCCGATGACCCGAACTCGGGTCCGGTGCGCCTCCTCCCGTACGGCGGATGTGACAACGCGGCGGCGGTGACCCTCGTGCGTCCGTCCGGCCGCGCCCCGCGGCGCCCCGGTAGCATCCAGCGATGGCCCACACGTCCAGCCGACGAGACCGCTCAGCGCGCGAGGAGCGGTTCCGCGGACGGATCCTCGGCGTCGGGACCACGTCCGGGCACCGCATCGTCGTCGGGATGTGGCAGGACTCCCCGTTCCGGCACTTCACCGACGTGTTCGTCGAGTTGCCCGACGGCAGCAGCCTGCTCCTGGCGCCGGACGAACTCGTCGAGCGGTACGTGTCGAGCACCTACCGGTTCGACGCGACCCGGGTCGTCGATGTGCACCTCGTTCGAACCACACGTGGCCTGGAGCTCGATGCCGGACCGCTCCACCTCGAGGTCACCGTCGGCGCGATCACACCCCTCGGCCGGTTGCTCCGGCTCGTTCCGCGGAGGATCGCCACCGATCCCCGATGGCTCGCGATCGTCGATCCGGTCGCGCGCCTGCTGGTGCGCGGGGCGGGGACCGCGGGCTCTGCCGGGGGAGGCCGGCGTGAGTACTACGGCGTGACCGGCGCTCATGCGGTGACCGCGGTGACGGGCACGTGGGACGGCGCTGACCTCGGCACCCTGACACCGCTCGACCCGCCGGTCCGGTTCGGCTTCGCCTCCATGCCCGCCACGCCCCAGGTCGTCGACGTCGAGACCGTGATCCGCGGGCCGGGTGTGGGGACCGACTGACTCGCCGCACGCCCGGGAGGTCCCGGGGAACTCCGCTGGCGACACACCCGACCGAGCAGACCGGATTCAGGAGGATCGGTGCCGGGCTGGTGTCGAGCCTCCCGGCTGACGCGGTTTTCCTGAGTTGTCGGCGCTGCCGAGGAGGCGGGGCGACGGGGTCAGGCGCGGCCCTGCCGGCCGTTCCGTGGCGTCACGTGGGTTGGTCTCGACGCGCCGCCTCGGCTGATCTGCCGCCTGCGGTCGACGATTCAGGAGGATCGGTGCCGGTCGGGTGCCGGGCCTCCCGGCTGGCGCGGTTTTCCTGAGTTGTCGGTTGATCTGCCGCCTGCGGTCGAGGGTTCAGGAGGATCGGTGCCGGTCGGGTGCCGGGCCTCCCGGCTGGCGCGGTTTTCCTGAGTTGTTGGTTGATCTCCCGCCTGCGGTCGACGGTTCAGGAGGATCGGTGCCGGTCGGGTGCCGAGCCTCCCGGCTGGCGCCGTTTTCCTGAGTTGTCGGCGCTGCCGAGGAGGCGGGGCGACGGGCTCAGGCCTCGGTCCTCCGAACGTTCCGTGGTCGTCACGTGGGTTGGTCTCGACGCGCCGCCTCGGCTGATCTGCCGCCTGTGGTCGACGGTTCAGGAGGATCGGTGCCGGGCGGGTGCCGAGCCTCCCGGCTGGCGCGGTTTTCCTGAGTTGTCGGCGCTGCCGAGGGAGGGGGCCCAGATCAGCACAGACGACAGCCGCGCCTCCGGGAACCGCGGTCCCCGGCGCCGCACCCCGCGAGCCGCACCCCGCGAGCCGCGAGCCGCGGAGCCGCGCCGGCGGGGATCCGGGCAGCCACCCCGTCAACCGACCGCGCGCGCCTGCCCGACGAGCACGACCAACACCACCACGAGGCCGACGAGGACCATCGCGCCCTCGAGAGCCGCGAGCGTCGCGAGCCGGTGCCGCACGTGCCGGACGGCGAACCGCACGACGAGCATGGCGACGAACAGCACGAGCACGAGCACGAGGCCGGTCCATCCCACGGCGGGCACGAGCAGCCCCATGAGCCACATCACGAGCCCGACGACGATCGCGGTGATGGCGCCGACCACGACCCAGATCGTGCCGTCCGAGGTCGTCAGGGCCGGCTGATTCCGGACCAGGGTCGGGTCGTCATCGTGCGGACCGGTCATGGCCGGGACCGTACTCCCGACGCCGTCGACCGGGCCCAGATCACCGAGTCGGTGGACCACCGCCAGCGGGCCGGTCCGCGTCCGCCTCGGCCTACGGCGGCCCCATCAGCCACAGCACCGCGATGAGCACCGGCTGCCCGACGAGCGCCCCGCTGACCATGATCCATCGTGCCCACGGCCGCGCGACGAGTTCGGGCGACCCCGTCAGCGGCGCGAGCGGCATGAGGAGCCGCGGGGTCGAGGCCATGGGGATCGACACGGCGAACACGTACAGCGCGTACGCGGCCGCGAACACGACAGTGACGAGCCCGAGCTCGCGCGTGGACCGCCGGGACAACCACACGCCGTACGCGACGGCCATGGCGATGACGAGCAGCACCCCGCCGACACCGACCCAGCGGGCCGCGGTGAGGAACCAGGGCGAGAGCGGCACGAAGTGCACCCGACCGATGAAGTTGACCCACCACGACATCTCGGTGTCGAGGTACGCGTTCGGCCGGCCGGTGGCATGCGACGCGATGACCGGCCACGCCACACCTGCGGCGGCGGTGACGAGTCCGGTCCCGATGACGGTGAGTCGCTCGCGCACGGGGAACGACCCGCGGTCCCGGACGTACCGGACGAGGGCGACCACCCCGAGTGTGAGGGGGATCGCCAGCTCGCCGGGACGGGTGAACGCCGCCACCACCGAGAGCAGGGTGAGTGGCAGGTACCGCCGCCGCTGCATGGCGAGGAGGGCACCGAACACGAGCGCCAGGAACATGCTCTCGGCGTACCCGACCTCGAGCAGGAACGAGAGCGGCCCGAGGCAGAAGAAGAACACGGCCCACAACGCGGCGGTGCCGCCGGCGCGCTCGCGGACGAGCGCGTGCAGCAGGTATGCGGCGACGAGGCCGGCGATGGTGGCGATGAGCGGCGCGCCGATCCGGAACGGGAGGCCCGTGGAGGCCGTCAGCATCCGGATCGTGAACGGGAACGCCGGCAGGAACGCCCAGTTGTTCTGCATGACGTGCCCGAGGGCGTCCGTCGGGAGCACGGACGGGTACCCGTGCAGGGAGATGTCTTCGTAGTACTGGCCGTCCCAGCTCGTCAGGAACGTCAGGAACCCGTGGTCGTTGCCGCGGATGGCGTTCGCTGGCTGCGCCCGCACGATGAGCGGGTACACCAGGGCGAGCCACGTGGTCGACAGCATCCGCGACGCCGCGAACAGGACGAGGATCGCCGCCCATGCGGGTGTGCTGACGGCGAGGTCGGCGAGGCGGTTCCGGGAGGGACGGGCGACGACCGAGACGGCGGCGGGCCGAGCGGGGCGCTCGAGTTCGTCGGGGCCCCTCATGCAGCCACCTCACCGCAGGTGGGTGGCACCCTCCGAGCAGACCTCACGCCGCCACGATAGACGGCGTTCCTGGGGGGACCGCCGGGGCACGCCCGTCGGACTACGCTCGAACGGAGATGAGCGAGGCGACGACGCAGGCGCAGACCGGACGACGGCGACGGAGCGCGACGGCCCTGGCCGTCCTCGTCGCGGGCACGTACTTCATGGAGCTGCTCGACGGCACGATCGTCAGCACGGCGGCGCCGGCGATCGGGCGGGACCTCGGCGTCGACTCGGCGGCGGTCGGCATCGCGATCACGGCGTACCTCGTGACCCTGGCGGTCCTCATCCCCGTGAGCGGATGGGTGACGGACCGGGTGGGGTCGCGCACGGTGTTCCTCGGCGCGATCGTCGTCTTCACCGCCGCGTCGGGGTTGTGCGCCGCGGCGGACTCGCTCGCGACCCTGACGGCATGGCGGGTCGTCCAGGGTCTCGGTGGCGCGCTCATGGTGCCGGTCGGGAGGCTCGTGGTGCTCCGGAGCGCGGGCCGCGACCGCCTCGTGACCGCCATCGCGATCCTGACGTGGCCTGCGTTGGCCGCACCGATCGTCGCGCCGTTCCTCGGCGGGGTGCTCGTGGACGCGCTGTCCTGGCACTGGATCTTCCTCGTGAACCTGCCGATCGGCGCGGTCGCACTCGTCGCCGCGGCCGTCCTCGTGCCGCAGGAGCGTGGCGCCGAGCGGGTGCCCTTCGACTGGGTGGGCGCGGTGCTCGCGTGTCTCGGGCTGGGCGGCCTCGTGGTGATGGCGTCGCTGCTGTCCCTCACACACGTGCCGGTGGTCGCCGCGACGGTCGCGGGCGTCGTCGGGGCGGTCTGCTGCTGGCTCGCGGTGCGACACCTGCGCCGAGCGGACCACCCGATCCTCGGGCTCGACGCACTGCGGCTCGAGACCTTCCGGGTGTCGCATGCCGGGGGCTCGCTGTTCCGGCTCGGTGTGTCGGCGGTGCCGTTCGTCCTGCCGCTGTTGTTCCAGGACGCCTGGGGCTGGTCCGCGGTCGCGGCGGGTTCCGCGGTGTTGTTCGTGTTCGTCGGCAATCTCGGGATCAAGCCGACGACGACGCCGCTCCTCCGCGCGTTCGGGTACCGGCCGGTCGTCATCGGCTCGACGGCGACGGCCGCGGTGTCCGTCGTGCTCATGACGGTCCTGACACCGACGACGCCGTTCTGGGTGCTCGCGGTCCTGCTCGTGGTGAGCGGTGCCGCACGTTCTGTGGGGTTCACGGCGTACAACACGATCGCGTTCGCGGACGTCGAGCCCACGGCGATGACCCCGGCGAACACGCTCTCGTCGACGTTGCAGCAGGTGGCCGCCGGGTTCGGCGTCGCCGTTGCCGCGGTGGTGCTCCGCGCTGCGGCACCGCTCGGCGGCCCGGGGTCCTCCGTGCCCTACGACGCCGCGTTCGTCGTCATCACGGTGCTGCTCGCGGCAGCGTGCCTCGAGGGCGTGCTCATGAGCCGCGACGCCGGGTCAGCGGTGCGTCCGGCTCGCCGCGCGGCCGCCCGCTGAGCGGAGGCACGACGAGTGGCGCGCCGCCGAGTGGTGCGCGCCGCGGGAGGATCCGCACCACCGGGCGATGCATGGGGGAGGACCCGCCACGCGAGCGGGTCCTCCACGGTCTCACTGCTCGGGGCTGCCCGACTCGACGTCGTCGCCGAGGTCGGCGTGGTCGTTCGTCCCGTGCAGGCCGTCGGGCAGGTCCTCGGCGGACTGCTGGCGCTCGTCGGGGGCGTCGGTGTCCGGCTGCTCGGGCGCCTCGGGCGTGGTGGACTCTTCGGCAGGGTCAGGCTGGCTGTAGCTCATGACCCGAACGGTAGGGCCGGGCCGCTCGGCCGTCCGTCATTCACGGCCGGGGTCCAGGTGCCCCGTACCCTCGGGCGCCTCGCGGCGATACAGTCACAGCGAGCGCTTGCGTACCGGGGGTACGGTCCGAAGGCGGCGCCGGGGCCCTGCCCTGGCGCGCGACCACCAGGTCGGACGAACGACGAACGGCAGGATGCGAGGCGACATGCAGGGCGGAGAGCAGCGAGCCATCCGAGTGGTGAGCTACAACCTGCGCGAGCACACCGCGAACGGGGAGCTGGCCGCACTGGCGGAGGCGTCCCAGGCCGACGTGCTCTGCGTGCAGGAGTGCGACAGCAACGACCTGGCGCCCGAGGTCGGGGGGCTCACCCTCGCGGCGTCGACGAGCGCGAATCGGCTCGGGCTCGCGATCTACAAGCGCGACGACCGGTTCGACGTGCGCGACTTCACGATCCACTCGCTGCAGAAGTCCCTGCACGACCGCGTCCTGGCGCCCGCGCACGAGCGGCTCATCGCGATGCACCTCGAGGACCACGAGGCGGACGCGGAGGTCATCGTGGCGTCCTTCCACGCCTCGCCCCTGACCGCGACGAACAGCCTGCGGCGCAAGCAGATCGAGGCCGCGCACCAGTTCGTCCGTGACCTGTCGAGCGAGGCGCCGGCGATCATGGTGGGGGACTTCAACTACCCCTGGTTCCAGACGAACCTCCGCAAGAAGATCGAGGAGCACGGCTTCGCCCTCTCGTTGAGTGACCAGCCGACCTACCTGCGGTACCGCCGGTTCACGGGCCACTTCGACTTCGCGACGAGCGTCGGTCTGCACATCGCGGGCGTCGAGACGCTCCCCGCGGGCATCTCGGACCACCGTCCGATCCTCGTCACCGCCCACTACGAGGCCCCCGCGATCAGCGGCGCTCCGTCGTCGGTCGCCGAGCCGGCGGCCTGACCCGCGCCACCCGCCGGGCCGGGAGGCGTGGTGCGGGCCGGTCCCGCACCTCCCGTCCGTCGACGCCGGGCCGGGAGGCGTGGTGCGGACCGGTCCCGGACCTCCCGTCCGTCGACGCCGGGTCGGGAGGCGCGGTGCGGACCGGTCCCGGCCCTCCCGTCCGCCGTCAGCGCCGGAGCGTCGCCCGCGCCAACCGGTTCCCGACGAACTGGCCGAGCTGCACGATGACGACGATCGTCGCGACCGAGATGTACACGATCCACCAGTCGTAGCGCTGCGACCCGTAGGTGATCGCGTACTCGCCGAGGCCGCCCCCGCCGACCAGGGCGCCCTGCGCGGTCATGTCGACGATGCCGACGAAGATGAAGGTGTAGCCGAGCACGAGCGGCCCGAGTCCCTCGGGGATGAGCACCGTCAGCACGATCGCCAGCGGGTGCGCGCCGGTTGACCGCGCAGCCTCGACGACGCCCGGGTCGAGGGACACGAGGCTCTGCTCGACGATCCGGGCCACGGCGAACGCCGCCGCGAGGGAGATCGCGAACGTCACCGCGGGCACCCCGATCGTGGTGTCGACGACGCCTCGGGACAACGGTGCGACGGCGGCCAGGAAGATCACGAACGGGATCGGCCGGACGATGTTCACGACGACGTTGAGGACCGTGAAGACGCCGCGGTGTCCGAGCAGGTTGCCCGGTCGAGTGGCGTACAGGGCCAGGCCGAGCGCGAGCCCGATGACGCCCGCGACGACCAACGAGACGAGCGACATGACCAGGGTGTCCCGGATCGAGGACAGGTACACGTCGATCGTCGTCAGGAACCCCTGCAGTCCGGTGGTCATGAGCGGGCCTCCTCCGTTGTCGGGCCGTCGGCGATGTCCGGTGTCGGGGCGGTCGGTCGTTCCTCGTCCGCGGTGACCCCTGCCTGCCGGAGTGCCGCGAGTGCGCGGTCGACCGCGGCGTCCGCGCCGGAGAGCTCGTAGGTGAGCGCGCCGATGCGGCGCTCGCGGATCTCGCTGACACCGCCGTACACGAGCTCCGCTCCGACGCCGGCCGCGGCGAACACCGCGTCGATCCGCGCCTGGAGGCCGTGCTCGTCCGTGATCCGCACGGTCACGAGCCGGCCGGGGTGGCGGTCGCGGAGCCGGGTGAGGGTCGCCGCGGAGGGCCGGTCGTGCAGCGCCGATCGGACGAATCGACGCGCGGCCTCGGTGCCCGGCGCCGAGAAGACGTCGTACACGTCGCCGACCTCGACGACGCGGCCGCGCTCCATGACGGCGACGCGATCGGCGATCTGCCGGACTGCGTCCATCTCGTGGGTGATGACCATGATCGTCACCCCGAGCTCGCGGTTCACGCGGCGGAGCAACGACAGGACCTCGGTGGTGGTCTCGGGGTCGAGCGCGCTCGTGGCCTCGTCGGCGAGGAGCAGCGGTGGGTTCGTGGCGAGCGCCCGGGCGATGCCGACCCGCTGCTTCTGCCCGCCCGACAGCTGTTCGGGGTAGGCGTGCGCGCGGTCGAGCAGACCGACGAAGTCGAGGAGCTCCGCCACCCGGCGGTCCCGTTCCTCGCGGGGGACCCCGGCGACGCGCAGGGGGTAGGCGACGTTGCCCGCGACCGTGCGCGAGCGGAACAGGTTGAACTGCTGGAAGATCATGCCGATGCGGCGTCGGGCCTGACGCCGGTCGCGTTCCGGCAGGCTCGTGAGCTCCTGACCGGCGACGGTGACCCGTCCCGACGTCGGCAGCTCGAGCGCGTTGACGAGCCGCACGAGCGTGGACTTGCCCGCACCGGAGTAGCCGATGATGCCGAGGACCTCGCCCTCCTCCACGTCGAGGGTGACGTCGTCGACCGCGACCACGGGGTCGTCGTGGTCGCGGCGGACGTAGCGTTTCGAGACGGCCTCGAGGCGGACGAGCGCGGGCATGGGTCCTTCCGGTGGGGACGGGCGGACGCGCACGGCTCGTGACCGTGCGCGCCCGGGGTGGGGCGGGCCTCCCGGCTGGTGGGCCGGAGGGCCGACGGGGTCAGCCCTGTGCGGCCTTCGCGTCCTGCTCGACGGACCGCAACTCGTGCTGCAGTTCGGCCGCCGACGTGGAGCGCACGACCGCGTCCGGGTAGTCCTTCAGGAACACCTTCTGCACGGCGCTGTCGTGGAACAGCTTGGCCAACGCGAGGTACGTCGCGTCGTGGACGTCCGCCTTGCGCGCCGCGAACACGTTCACGTACGGGGCCGCCGAGGTGCTCGACGGGTCGTCCTGGTAGATCGCGTCGTGCTTCGACAGGCCCGCGGCGGTCGCGTAGTTGTTGTTCACGACGGCGCCGTCCACCGAGCCGTTCTGGAGCGCGTTCGCCGTCTGCGAGGCGTCGACCGTCGTGACGTCGACCTTGTGCGACGTGATGTCGGCCGTCGTCGAGAACGCGCTCCCGCCGTCCCGGAGCTCCAACAGGTGGGCGGACTGCAGCACGAGCAACGCCCGGGCCTCGTTGATGGCGTCGTTCGGGATCGCGATCTTCGCGCCGTCACGGAACCCCGACGGCTTGCTGACCGTCGTCGAGTAGAGCGGCAGCGGGTACACGGCGGTCGCGCCGATCGGCTGCAGCGTGTCGTGCGCCGTCACGTCGTAGTTCGCCAGGTACTGGATGTGCTGGAACTGGTTGAGGTCGACCTGCCCCTGCTTGAGCGCCGGGTTCGGGAGGCTGTAGTCCGAGAAGTTGACGAGCTTGACCGTCACGTCGAGTCGCGACTTCGCGAGCTTGGTGTACGTCGCCCAGTAGGGCAGGGACTTGTCGGCCACGCCGATCGTGACGGTCCTCGGCGCCGCGGAGGACGAACCCGACGACGCGGTGTCGTCCCCGCCTCGGGTGGCGGCGACGACGATCGCGACGATGATCGCGATGACGACGACGATCGCGGCGATGATCCAGCCGAGGGGGCGTCGGCGGCGGGGGCGGTCGGGAAGGGTCGGTGCGGCGGACATCGGTGCTCCTGGTGCTCGGTGTGCGGTGGTGCGTCGTGCTGCTGCGTTCCGGCCGGTGCTGCGGCAGAACGTGGCTCCACTGTGCAGGCGCCCGTGGGGAGGGTCCACTCGCGTTCCGTCGTGTTACGGCGGAGTCCCTCGGGCGAGCGCGGGGCGGGCGGTGTCCCTCGGGCGAGCGCGGGTTGGGCGGTGTCCCTCGGGTGAGCGCTCCACGAACGGGGGACTTGGCCGGCCCGCGACGGCGGTGCACGATGATCCAGCCCACCGCCCCGCCCGTCCCTCGGGCCCACACCGGAGAAGACCGATGCCGTTCGTCCCCACCCTCACGGAACCGTTCCGCACCCAGCTCGTCGCTGCCGCTTCCGCGCGCGCCGCTGACCCGACGACCACCACCGCCTTCGTCGACTTCGTGCGACGCGAGTACCACGCGACGCAGGACTTCGAGCGCACCGCCGACGTCGCCGCGATCTGGGCGGCGTTCACGCACGTCCGCCCCGCGCGGTCCGTCCCGTCCGTCGCCACCGCGTCCGCCGCCTGACCGCAGCGGGCCGCCTGACCGCAGCGGGCCGCCTGACCGCAGCGGGCAGCTGCGGTGCCGCGGGCCGCGGCGTGTTCCGTCCGCGCCCGCCGGGATCGGTCGACAACTCAGGACCGGGCCTCCCGGTCGGGAGGCGCGGCGCGGGTTCTGCACGATCCTCCTGATTCGTCGACCGAGGAGGCGCGGGCCGGGGTCGGCGCGGGCCGGTGCCGTCGCGGCGAGGGCCCTCCAGCGCCGGTTCGGGCGGCTGCGCGCGGGTGCGCGCCTGCACGCCGGTGCCTGTCGACGATTCAGGACCGGGCCTCCGGTCGGGAGGCCCGGTGCCGGTTCCGCACGATCCTCCTGATTCGTCGACCGAGGAGGGCCGGGCCGGGGTCAGCGGGGGCCGGTGCCGCCGCGGCGAGCACCGGCCAGCGCCGGTCCGGGCGGCTGCGCGCGGGTGCGCGCCTGCACACCGGTGCCTGTCGACGATTCAGGACCGGGCCTCCCGGTCGGGAGGCGCGGCGCGGGTTCCGCACGATCCTCCTGATTCGTCGACGGAGGAGGCGCGGGCCGGGGTCGGCGCGGGCCGGTGCCGCCGCGGCGAGCACCGGCCAGCGCCGGTCCGGGGTGGGTGCGCGCTGGTGCGCGCCTGCACACCGGTGCCTGTCGACGATTCAGGACCGCGCCTCCGGGCCGGGAGGCGCGGCGCGGGTTCCGCACGATCCTCCTGATTCGTCGACCAGCGACGGGGGCTGGCCACGCTTCGCCCGCCCACGCCGCGGGCGCGCGCCCCGCGCGCCCACGCCGCGCGCGGCCGCACCACGGGCGGGCCCGCATCCCGGGTAACGAGCATGTGAACGGACCCAGGGAGACGACCCCAGAACGGGGCACGCGACGGGGCGGCCCGGGCCGGCTCGAGCGCGTCCCCCGGCTCCCGGAGAACGCGCGTCCTCCGGGCGCTGCCGAGGGGTGCAGGACGAGCTCGGAAGCGCCCCGAACGGGGTACAAAGCCGGAGCGGTCCGAGGTCAGGGTCCGTCGATCGCGACCACGATGACGCCCGTGCCACGGAACCGGCCACAGGTCGCCGCGCCGCACAGCGCGCAGTCGGTCCCGCGCCGGTAGTGCTCGTGGGCCTGCCGCTCGTGTCCGCAGACGCACCGCTCGCGGGGGTCGACGTCGCGACGTGCCATCGGGTCCTCCGGGCGTGGTGGAACTGGGCGGGGCGGATGGTTCGACCAGGTCGGCCGTTGTCGATCCTATCCGCCGGACTCGCCCCTCATCGGGGGGCGATCGGGGGACAACTCGGGTGCTCATGGGGGTTCCCGGAGAACGGTCGCTCCCCGTCCGTGAGGAGCCCGGACCGCGCCCGTCCTCCAGGAGTCCGGCCCGGTGCCGCAGACGCCGACCCGCGTGTACCCCGACCGCGCAGGGTGGACAGAGGGCTCTTGTCCCTCGGGGGCGGGGAGCGTATGTTCCTGCTCACCACCACCCTTACCCGAGGGTGGCGAGGATCAGCTCCGGCCGGTCGGTTGCTCACCCGAGAACCCGAACCCGAACCGCCGACCGTGTCGACGTTGATCCACGCTGCACCACGAGGGCAGAAGGCTGCCCTCGCCGACCCTTCCCTGGCCGGCCGTACCGACCCGTCGGTGCGGGTCGATCACGGAGGGGTCCAGACCGGCTCCCGAGGCCGGTCGTCACCCGAACCCGAAAAGTGGACACAGCATGAACCCGAACTTGCCTGCGCCCCTCAACGCCCCGATCCCGGCGGAACCGACGATCAGCATCGTCATCCCGGCACGGAACGAGGCGAAGAACCTGGCGCTCGTCCTGCCCACCCTGCCGCCGGTGCACGAGGTCATCCTCGTGGACGGCGACTCGATCGACGGCACCGCCGCGACCGCGAAGGCCGTCATGCCCGACATCCGCGTCGTGTCCCAGACCCGGCGCGGCAAGGGCAACGCCCTCGCCTGTGGTTTCGCCGTGGCGACGGGTGACGTCATCGTCATGTTCGACGCCGACGGTTCCGCCGACCCCACCGAGATCCCGCGCTTCGTCGAGGCGCTGGTGGCCGGGGCCGACGTCGCCAAGGGCTCGCGCTTCCGCCTCGGCGGTGGCAGCGAGGACATCACCGGCGTCCGTCGCGTGGGGAACGCCGGGCTCAACGTCCTGACGAACCTGCTGCTCGGCACCGACTACACGGACCTGTGCTACGGCTTCAACGCGTTCCGGCGGTCCGTGCTCCCGCACCTCGACCTGCCCGCCGTCGACGCCGCGCCCGCGGCCGACGGTCGGATGCTCTGGGGTGACGGGTTCGAGATCGAGACGATCATCAACTGCCGGATCGCGTTCGCCGACCTGGCCGTCGTCGAGGTCCCGAGCGTCGAACGACTGCGGATCCACGGCGAGAGCAACCTCAACGCCGTGTCGGACGGCTTCCGCGTGCTCAAGACGATCCTCGACGAGCGCACGCGCGGCCTGGCCGCTCGCCGCGTCGCCCGGACCGCCGCGAGGACCAGATCGGTGCACCCCGCCGGGGGCGCGATCGCGGTGCCGGCGCGTCAGCGTCGGGACGTCGCGTGACGGTGTGGAACCCCGCCGTCAGCGTCGTCGTCTGCGCGTACACGCAGCGACGGTGGGGTGACCTCCAGGACGCCGTCGACTCCGCGCTCCTCCAGCCGGAGGCCACCGAGGTCGTCGTCGTCATCGACCACGAGCCGGAGCTCCTCCGGATGACGCAGACGCGCTGGCCGCACCTCACGGTCGTGGCGAACCGTGGTCCCCAGGGTCTGTCCGGTGCTCGGAACACCGGCATGCACGTCGCGTACGGAGACGTCGTCGCGTTCCTCGACGACGATGCCACCGCGGCCGAGGACTGGCTCCGTCATCTCGTCGCCCCGTTCACCGACCCGAAGGTGATCGCGGTCGGCGGGCGGGCGGAGCCGGTCTGGCCCGCGGGTGCCCGTTCGGCGATGTACCCCGACGAACTCCTCTGGATCGTCGGTTGCAGCCACCGCGGCCTCCCCGAGGAGCTCGCCGAGGTCCGCAACGTCCTCGGCTGCTCGATGGCGTTCCGGCGTCGTCCGGCGCTGGCCGCGGGCGGCTTCGACACCGACACCGGTCGCGTCGGCGCGGTCCCGCTCGGCGGCGAGGAGACGGAGCTCTGCATCCGCCTCCGGCAGCAGGACCCGGAGGCGCGCATCCTGCTCGACCCCCGAGCCGTCGTGCACCACCGGGTGAGCGCCGACCGCGCCACGTGGTCGTACGTCCGCAGTCGGAGCTACCACGAGGGCATCTCGAAGGCGATCCTGGGCCGCAAGCTCGGCCGCGAGGACGCCCTGTCCAGCGAGACCGCCTACGCCGCGCACGTGCTGCCCGCCGCCCTCGTCCGCGAACTCGGCCAGGTGGGGCGCGGTGGTGCGCGCCGCATCGCTGCGATCGCCCTCATGGCGGCGGCGACGATCGCGGGGTACCTCCGCGCGGCACGGGCGACGCCGACGCTCGGTGCCGCCACGGTCCTCCCGTCCGTCCCCATGGTGACCGGACCCGCGTCATCCGTTCCGGCCCTCCCGTCCGTCGGTCTGGAGGCGCGACACCCGTCCGCCTCGCAGCTCCGCGGCGAGGTGGTGTCCGGGTGAGCGACCAGGTCCTCACCCCCGCCGTGTCGACGCCGGCACGCACGACCATCGGTCGTCGCGTGACGCTCGACTCGATCTGGATCCTCGCCGGCTACGCCGTGACGAGCGCCTCCGGGTTCGTGTTCTGGGTGGTCGCGGCGCGGATCATCCCGCCGGGGAAGCTCGGCGTCGACACCGCGATCTTCTCGATCTTCACGGCCGCGGCGCAGGTCGCGGCGTCCGGGATCGGGGACGCCCTGCTCGTCATGTTGCCGGGGCTGCGTCGCTGGCGCCGACCGCTCTACCGCGTCGGCGTCCTGACCGCGGTGCTCGTCGCGACGGCCGCCGGGGTCGTCGCGGGCGTGCTCGTCGTCCGGTTCGTCGACCCCGCCGCCCCCGCGTGGTCGGTCGTGCTCGGCGTCACGCTCTCGAGCGTCGTGTGGACGCTGTTCGTCCTCAAGGACCCGGTCCTCACCTCGCTCGGTGGTGCCCGGCTCAACCTGACGATGAACGGTCCGGTCAACCTCGCCAAGCTCGCGCTCATCCCGGTGCTCGTCGCACTGGTCGGCGCGGTCGGCAACCCCGTGCTCGTCGCCGCGGTCCTCCCGGCGGCCGGGGCGCTCGTCGTCGCCTACGGGATCCTGATCCCCCGGAGGATGCGCACGTTCGTCCCGGTCGTCGGGAACGCCGCGGAGCCGGGCCCGGAGGTCGCTCCCGCGTCCACCGACGAGGAGCGGCCGTTCCGCCGGTTCGCGGCCTTCGCGGGCCGGGTCGGCGTCGCGAACGGCCTGTACCTCGGTGGGGTGCTCATCATGCCGTTCCTCGTGACGACCGTCGCGGGCAGCGCGCAGGGCGCCCTGTTCGCGCTGTGCTTCCAGATCGGGCAGGTGCTCGACCTCGTCGTCATCGCGATCGGCACCTCCATGGCGACCCACGCGTCCACGAACCGCAGCGAGGCGGGCGCGCTCGCGTTCCGCACCTGGCTCGCCGTGGTGACCATCGTCGGGCTCGGGGTGGTCGCCCTCGTCGCGCTCGCGCCGTTCGTCCTCGGTCTCCTCGGGCACTACTACGTCGCCGCCGGCGGCGTGGCGGTGCTCAGCACGCTCGCGATCGGCTCCGTGCTGCGGACGGCGTACGAGGTGTGGGGGTCCATGCAGCGATCGCTGCACCGCACCACCGCGGTCCTCGTCGTGAGCGCGTCGTCGACCGTCGTCCTCGTGCCCGTCGCGATCCTGTGCATCGGCGCCTGGGGCGCGCTCGGCGGGGCCATCGCGATGGTCGTCACCACGGTCGGCCTCGCCACGGTCGGGTTCGTCGGGCTCCTCCGCGCCCGACGCGCGCCGGGCACGGGCCGACACAGCGCCGTCGCCTCGCCCGCCCCGATCGCGGGAGGCGCCGCGTGACCATCGGAACCGACCGCGTGCTGCACCGCCCCATGACGAGCCCCGTTCCTCCCGTGTGGGCCGGCGCACTCTGGGTCGGCGACCTCGACGTCCGCGAGCTCGACGACGCCGTCGCCCGGGACACCGAGGTGCTGCGGCTCGACGGCGCCGAGGGCTACCGGGGTGCCCGGCTCCTCGTCCGTCGCGGCGACACGGTGCTCGGCTTCGTCGAGGTCCCGGTCGTGGCCGGGGGCCTCGCGATCCCGGTGCTCGCCGACGCGGCCGCGCGGTTCGACCGGGGTGCCGCGGAACGCGCGGAGTCCTCGGCGCCGGACACCACCGCGGCGACCGTGACCGTCGTGATCTGCACCCGCGACCGGGCCGACCAGCTCCGGGACGCCCTGCGGAGCGTGCTCGCGGTCGACCATCCGGCGTTCGACGTCGTCGTGGTGGACAACGCGAGCGCGACGACGGCCACCGCGGACGTCATCGCGAACGAGTTCACGGACCCGCGTGTGCGCCTCGTGCACGAGGCGGTCCCGGGGCTGTCGAGCGCACGGAACACGGGCCTCCGACACGCGACGGGCGACGTCGTCGCGTTCACGGACGATGACGTCGTGGTCGATGCGGGTTGGTTGACGGCGATCACCCGCGCCTTCGCGAGCGCGCCGGACGTCGAGTGCGTGTCGGGACTCGTGCCGAGCGGCGAACTCAGGACGCCGGTGCAGCGGTACTTCGACGACCGAGTGTCCTGGTCCCGGAACCTGCGTCGCCGCGAGTTCCGGCTCGCCGAGCAGCCCGCCGACCTGCCGATGTTCCCGTTCTCGGTCGGCGAGTTCGGCACGGGCGCGAACTTCGCCCTCCGTCGGCGTACCGCTCTGGAGCTCGGCGGGTTCGACACGGCGTTCGGCGCCGGGACCCGCACGGGCGGCGGCGAGGACCTCGACGTGTTCACCCGGGTGCTGTTCGCCGGCGGGGCGCTCGTCGTCGACCCGTCCGCGCTCGTGTGGCACCGCCACCGCTCCGACCTGGCGGCGCTCCGATCGCAGGCGAAGGGCTACGGCGTCGGGCTCGGCGCGTGGCTCACGAAGGTGGCCCTCGAGCCCCGCATGGCGGCCCGCGCTGCCCGTCGTGCGCCCCAGGCCTTCGTCCGGCTCGTCGGCAAAGGCGCCGGCGGGCTGGCGGAGGGACCCGAACACGCCGTCGGCGGCACGGACCCGAGTCCGCCGCCGACGGTGGGGTCCGCTCACGCAGGCAGTGTGACCGCGATGTTGATGGGCTCGACCGCCGCGGCCGTTCCGACCACCGCCGGTTCGACCGCCGCGACGGCCCTGAGCGAGCCCACGGCGCTCGCCGCGACCCCGACGCACGAGGAGCTCGCCCGCGAGGTCCGCCGCGTCGGTCGGCTCGAACTGGCGAGCGTCCTGCTCGGTCCCGCCCGGTTCTTCCGGCAGCGGTGGGACGGAGCGACCGTCCTCGACCCCGCGTCGCGCACCGCGGTGACCGACGCCGGCGCGCCGGCCACGGCCTCGACCATGCCGATCCGACGCCCCACCCCCTGGGGCATCGTCGCGGCGCTCGTCGCCCTCGTCGGGCTGACCGCACTCGTGCCCGACACCGCGGAGTGGTGGCGCGGCATCGCCGTCGGCGCCCTCGTGCTCGTCGGACCGGGCGCGGCCCTGCGGACCTGGATCGACATGCGACCCTCGACGACCGTCGTGGTGGTGCCCGCGACGGGCATCGCGGTCACGATCCTCCTCACCGCTGCCATGGCGGCCACGGGCATCTGGGGCGTGGACGGGGCGCTCGTCGTGATCGCACTCCTGACCGCCGCCGGCGGCCTCGACCGGTGGGTCCTCGCGGGACGGCGACCCGAACGCCGCACCGCCCATCGGTCGAGGGTCCCGCGGTTCGAACGCTGGCTCACCGAACGGGCCACCGTCGTCCGTGGCCGCCTGCGTCCCGTGCGCCGCCACGGACGCGCCGAGGAGGGAGCCTCGTCGTGACGACACCGACCCTCCTCCTCGCGGGCCTGCGGGCCACCGGGTTCCGGTCCGCCAGCGTCACCGTTCCGCGGTCGCGCGCGCACGTCGTCGTGGCGACCAGGCTCGTCGTCGTGGCGGCACTCGTGGTGGCGGTGGTGTCGATCCCCGCGATCCCGTCCGCGACGCACACCACCCTCGGGCTGCTGTTCGCCGGCGTGCCCGGCGTGCCGATCGCGATCGGCCTGTCCGGCCTCGGGTTCGTGCTCGCGGTCCGGTCGGGCTCCGTCGTGGACGCGTGGGTGGCGACCGTCGTGTCGGTGCTGTGCATGCGCCTCCCGATCGCCCTCGGGGCCGGCGCGCCGATCTACAGCTGGACCTACAAGCACCTCGGGGTCGTCGACTGGATCCAGCACCACGGGCACGTCGCCACGGGGGTCGACATCTACGCGGGGTGGCCCGGTGTGTTCGCGGCGATCGCGTGGTTCTCGACCGCCACGGGGATCTCGCCGGTGTCGATCGCGCAGTGGTTCGAGGTCGGCGCGGACATCGCCCTCGTCGGCGCCGTCGGCGCCCTCGCACGGTCCCTCGGGACGTCGCGACTGAGTGCCGTCACCGCCGCGTTCATCGTCGGCGTCGCGAACTGGGTCGGCCAGGACTACCTGTCTCCGCAGGCCGTGTCGTTCCTCCTCGGGATCGTCATCGTCACACTCCTGGTTCGCAGCCGCACGCGTCCGGTGCTCGGGTGGCTGACCCTGCCCCTGTTCGCCGCGATCGCGGTGTCCCACCAGTTGACGCCGTACTGGCTGCTCGTCGTCGCGGCCGCGTTCGGCGTGCTCGGCACGGTCCGGCCGCGGACGATCGTCGTCCCGTTCGGGATCCTCGCCGGCCTCATGGTGCTGCTCAACTGGCACCTCGTGCAGGAGTACACGACGGGGCAGGCGTTCGACCCGCTCGCCAACGCGCAGACCGTGTCGACCGGTGCCGGCAGCATCGGCATGACGGTGACGGCACTCGCGGCGCGGGCGGTGTCCCTCGGCGTCTGGGGATCGGCCGGGTTGCTCGTCCTGGCCGGGCTCCGTCCCGACCGCTTCGGCGGCACACGGCTCCGCCGCTGGAGCACCCTCCGGCTGGCAGTGGTCGCCTTCGCGCCGTTCGCGCTCCTCGCCGGGCAGAGCTACGGCGGCGAGGCCATCTACCGCGTGTTCCTGTACTCCGTCCCCGGCTGCGCCGTCCTCATCGCGCCGGTGCTCGTCCGGTGCATCCGCGCGGGCGTCCGGGGCCGCGTCGACATCCGGACGGGAGGCGCGGTCCACGCCCGTCGATCGAGGAGCGCCGTGCTCGCCGGTCGCCTCGCCCTGACGGGGACGGCGGTCGCCGTCGTCGTGGCGTCGCTCGCATCCGGGCAGGCGGTCTACGGCGCCTGGTTCTCCAACCTCGTGACGCCGGCCGAACTCAGCGTCAGCACGCAGCTGCTCGAGACCGCGCCCGTGCCGTCCCAGCTCCTCGCGCCGGCCGCCGCCGGACCCGGGCGGATGACGGAGCAGTACGTCGACCAGGCGCGCGTGGACCCGCAGTTCGACGCGAGCATGACGACCTGGGCGGGGTGGGCCGGACAGTCCTTCCGGGACCCGGCCGTCGAGCAGAAGCTCACCACGGCCCTCCGGGGCGGCGGGCGCCCGGTCTACATGCTCATCACGGACCAGATGGTCGACTGGGCCGAGTACAACGGCACGTACCCCCACGGCGCGCTGCAGCGGCTCAGCGGACAGATCGCTGCGGACCCGCGCTGGACCACCGTCGTGTCGGCGCCCGGCGTGGTGCTGTACCGGCTGACGGGGACGACCTCGTGACCGCCATCGCGCGTCGTCCGGACCCCGCGCTGCCGACAGCGACGGCCGACCGCGTGAGCGCTCCCGCCACCGAGCGGCGGTGGGAGGACGCTCGTGCCGACCCCGACACCTGACGCGTTCCCCGTCGCCCGGATCGTCGAGCACGGCGGCGTGCCCCTCCGCGACCGCACCACGCGACACGGCGGGACGGCTCGGCACGGGGGTTCGGCGCTCGCGCGTGCCTCGGACGGCGGGCGCACGATCTCGGTCCCACGGCGGCGTCGCCCCCTGCTGTGGATCGTCGTGCTCGCCGGGGTGGTCGTCGTGGCGCTCGTCGTCGCCTGGGCCGTCCGGGCGCGAGGAGGAGACCCGGTGACCCAGCCCGCGCCGACCTCGAACGGGACACCGTCCTCGACCCCGAGCCCGTCCGGCGTCGTGCGCGACGACTTCGACGGCACCGCGGGGTCTCCGCCCGACCCGTCCGTCTGGACCGCACAGACCGGGGCCGGTGGCTGGGGCAACGGCGAACTGCAGACCTACCAGGCGGCGAACGGCGTGCTCGACGGCAGCGGGCACCTCGTGCTCACCGCGCACGTCGGGGGCACCCCCGCCACGCCGACCTACACCTCGGCCCGGCTGACCACCGCCGGCAAGTTCTCGTTCACGACCGGCACGCTGTCCGCCCGGATCGAGCTGCCCGACGGCCAGGGGCTCCTGCCCGCGTTCTGGTTGCTCGGCTCGGACGTCGACCACGTCGGATGGCCCGCGGCCGGTGAGGTGGACATCGTCGAGACGCCGAACACCACCGCGGACTCGGTGCACACCGTCCACGCGCCGAGCACCACCTCGGACACCCAGGACGTCGCGTCGAGCACGACCGTCCACCACAGCACCCCGCTGAGCGACGGCTTCCACGTGTACTCGGTGTCGCGCACCGCCGACAGCATCACGACCGCCATCGACGGTCACACTGCGATGCGCATCACCCGCTCCACCGCTCCGCCGACCACGCGCTGGGTGTTCGACCAGCCGATGGACGTCCTGTTCAGCCTCGCCGTCGGCGGGAACTGGCCCGGTCCGCCGGACGCGTCCACCCCCACGACGTCACGGATGGTCATCGACTGGATCCAGGTGGATTCCCGAGCCTGACGATCGTGGTTGGCTCGGGGCATGCCCATCGTGTCGACCCCCGTCGCCGACCTCGAGTACCACGACGACGGACCGGCCGACGGCACCCCGGTCCTGCTGCTCCACGGGTTCCCCGACACGCCCGCGACCTGGGACGGTGTGCTCGCGCTCCTGCCCGACGACGTCCGGGCGATCCGGCCGATGCTCCGCGGGGTGGGTGCGAGCCGGGTCCGTGACGACGCCGCTGACGCCCGGTCCGGTCAGGTCGCCGCGCTCGCCGCCGACGTCCTCGACCTGGCCGACGCGCTCCGACTCGATCGGTTCCTGCTCGTCGGGCACGACTGGGGCGCCAGGGCCGCGCACGCCGTCGCCGTGCTCGCTCCCGAGCGACTCACCGGACTCGTCACGATCGCGACGCCGTACGGGGACCGGGGACACCTGAGCGCCGCGGAACGACTCGACGACGCCGCGGTCGCCTGGTACCGGTACTGGCTCTGCACCGAGGCCGGCGCGCGGGCCTTCCGCACCGACCCCACCGCGCTCGTCCGATGGGCCTGGGCCAACTGGTCCCCCTCGCTCCGGCTCGACCCCACCGAGGAGCAGGCCATGCTCGGGGCGTTCGACACGGACGAGTTCGCCGCCGACGTCGTGCACTACTACCGACACGGTGCGGGCGAGGCGCCCGGCTCGCCCCGGTACGCCTCGACCCAGGCGCTCCTCGACGCGTGGCCGGCGATCACGGTGCCGACGACCTTCCTCATCGGCACGGCCGACGGGTGCGAGACCCTGCCCGCAGCCCGGGGCAACGAGGCGTCCTTCGCGAGCGGACGCGACCTCGTCGAGCTCCCCGGCGTGGGCCACTTCGTCCAGCGTGAGGACCCCGTCGCCGTCGCCGCCGCGGTCCGCGCACACCTCGACCGCGTGGGCCGCGCCACCGGCGCCTGAGGGGCCCCCGCACCGTGCGCAGCATCGAGCTCGTCTTCGACGACGCCACCGACGGTGCCCTCCGTGCCGGATGGCGGGCCCTGGTCGACGCGGGGCTCCCGAGCCTCGCGCTCCACGACAGCCCGTCGAACCGGCCGCACGTGACCCTGGTGGCCGGGCCGACGCTGGAACCGGTGCCGTGCCTCCCGGCCGTTGCCGCCACCCACCCTGCCGAGGTGCGGTTCGGCGGTCTCACCCTGTTCCCGGCCGCCCGCGGGCGGTTCGTGCTCGTGCGCGCCGTCGTCGTGTCCGAGGCACTCGGCGCGTTCCACCGCCGCGTCCACGAGGTCGTACCCGGGGGCCTCCCGACGAGCCTGCCGGACGCCTGGTCGCCACACGTCACCATCGCGCGACGCCTGCCGCCCGAGGCGCTCCCCGCCGCGGTCTCCGCGCTCGCGGCGGTCCCCGTGCCCGAGTTCGGCGCGGTCGCCGGCGTCCGGTTCTGGGACGGGGACGAGCGGGTGGTGACGCCCCTCACCGGTGTGTGAGGCGCGACCGCGCGGCTGCCTGACCGCGCGGCCGCGCGACCGCGTAAACGCGTGGCCGCGTGGCCGCGTGGCCGCGTGGCCGCGTGGCCGCGTGACCGCGTGGCCGCGGCTGCCTCACCGCGCGACCGCGGGACCGCGCGACCGCGTGACCGCGTAAACGCGTAACCGCGTGACCGCGCGGACTCCCGGCTGTGTGACCGCGTGTGTCGACAACGCAGGAAGAGGCCGTCTCCGGCGGCGCCGGGCCTCCGCTCCGGACCTGCGTTCCTGCGTTGTCGACGGGGCGCTGGGGTTCGAGGCAGCTGCTGTTGCTCCGGTCCGTTCCGTCCGCCCACCCCGTCCGGCCGTCCCGTCCGTTGGCTTCTCCCGTTCGCTCCGCTGCCACGTGGACAACGCAGGAAGACCGCGTTCACTCGGGGTCGGGTCCCTGCAGCGGCACCATTTTCCTGAGTCGTCGACGGGCCGCTGCCGCCCCGAGGCGGGTGCCGTTGCTCCCGGACGCTTCCATCGTCCGCTGCCACCGTGCGCTGCGACCGTGCGCTGCGATCGGTTCGCTCCGCTGTCGTGTCGAGAACGCAGGAAGACGGCGTCGCGGGTGGGGTGAGGGCTCTGCTCCGGGCTTGGGTTCCTGCGTTGTCGACGGGTCGCTGCGGCCCTGAGGCGGGTGCCGTTCCTCCCGGGCGCTTCCATCGTCCGCTGCGACCGTGCGCTGCGATCGTGCGCTGCGCACGGTTCGCTCCGCTGTCGTGTCGAGAACGCAGGAAGACGGCGTCGCCGTTGAGGGGGCGCTTCGCCATTCGCGCCGATTTCCTGATTCATCGACGGTCGGGATGTGACGGGACGGGACGGGACGGGACGGGACTGGGCAGGGTGGGAGGCGCGGTGCCGGCAGGGCGGGAGGCGCGGCACGGGAGGCGCGACCGGACCGGAGGCGCGGCGCGACCGGACCGGAGGCGCGGCGCGACCGGACCGGAGGCGCGGCGCGACCGGACGGGAGGCGCGGCGCGACCGGACCGGAGGTGCGGCGGGCGCGACCGGACAGGAGGCGCGGTGCCGACGAGCGGCACGTGACGCCGGGACAACGGGTGCGGCCCGGCCACCGAGGCCGGGCCGGGAGGCGCGTCAGACCCCGAGGACGCGCTCGCCGAACGCGGACGCGAACCGCCGTTCCGGGTCGATCCGGGCGACGAGGGACCGGAACGCGGGGAGCCGTGGGTAGAGCGCCGCGATGGCATCCGGCCCGAGGGACGACATCTTGCCCCAGTGGGGCCGTGCATCGAACGGGACGAGCGCGGCCTCGATGTCCGGCAGCAGCGCGGCGACCTCGTCGACGTGACGACGCCAGGTGAACGCGATGCACAGCGTCGCGGACCCCTGACCGGGGCTGAGCCACAGGTCGTCAGGAGCGGTGGTCCGGAGCTCCGCGACGTGGAGGTGCGGGCGGATGCGGTCGCCGAGCGCGTGGACGGCGTCGAGTGCCTCGGCGGCCCGGTCGAGCGGCACGAAGTGCTCACTCTGGATCTCGGACCCGACCGACGGCACCGTGCCCACGGTGAAGTGGGGGAGGCGGTCCCACCATGGTCCGGGCGTGCCGTCGCGGGCCGTGCGGTGGTCGTCACCCGGTAGCGGCGGCAGGCGATGTGCGCCGACGATGGCCTCGGGCACGGCGACGTCGTCGGCGCCGTCGGGGATCCGCGTCTTCACGAGGACCTCGCGCACCGTGCCGTCCCAGTTCGTGAAGCAGCACACGCTCGTCCCGGCGGCGAAGACCTCGCGCACGGACCCGAGGAACGCCGTCCAGGGGATCGCGCCGTATGCGTCCTGGCGCATCCGGTAGGCGGGCTCGACGTCCAGTGTGATCCGGGTGACGACCCCGAGGAGGCCCAGGTGGAGCACCGCGCCCGCGTGCTCCGGGTCGCCTCGGACGATCCGGTGCAGCGTGCCGTCCCCGCCGACGAACTCGAGACCGGCGACCGCTGACGACAACGACCCGAGGCGGGTGCCGGAGCCGTGCGTTCCGGTGGCGGTGGCGCCTCCGACCGAGATGTGCGGCAGCGAGCCCATGTTGTGGAGCGCGAGACCCGCGGCGTCGAGCGCGGGAGCGACGTCGCCGTACCGCGTGCCGGCGCCGAGCGTCACCGTCCGGCGGTCCGGCGCGATCTCCAGGTCGGCGGGGATCGCCGTGACGTCCACGAGCACGCCCGGTCCGTCGGCGACGTCGTTGAACGAGTGGCGGGTGCCTATGCCGCGCACCCGTTCGGCTCCCGACACGAGTTCCTGCACGGCCTCGATCGAGGTGGGGCGTTCGATGCGCTCGGCGGTGTACATGTAGGTGCCCGCCCAGTTCAGCTCGCTCGTCATCGCGCCCATGGGGGTCACCCTCTCATGCGACGGGAGGCGTCGGTCCGTCCGACCCGTCGCACCCGTCGGTCAGACGGACAGACGGGTCGTGTCGGTCGCGTGTCGGTCGCAGCGCAGCGCGTCGGTCGGTCGGTCGGTCGGTCGGTCGGTCCGAGGGTCAGTGCGTGGGCGACGGCACGAGGCCCGGCGCGAGCTCCGGCTTGCGGACCATCGCGGAGGCGGCGATGCCGAACAGCGAGATGATCGCGCCGACGAGGAACGCCGTCCGGACGCCGGCTGCGGTCGCATCGACCGAGACCGCCGAGCTCGCGCCCCCACCCGCGGCAGCGGTGCCGATCGCCATGAGGGTGACGAAGAGGGCAGTCCCCGCAGCCCCCGCCAGCTGCTGAGCCGTTCCGAGCAGCGCCGACCCGTGCGAGTACAGGTCGGGCGTGAGTCCACCGAGTCCCGCGGTGAACAACGGCGTGAAGGTGAGCGCGAGCCCGATGCTGAGGAGCACGTGCGCCGCGAGCACGAACCACACGCTCGTGGTCGGACTGAGCATCGTGAACATCCACAGCACGACGCTCACGAGGACTGCGCCCGGCACCGCGAGCACCTGCGCGCCGTGCTGGTCGTACAGCCGCCCGACCACCGGCGAGAGCAGACCCATGACGAGCCCGCCGGGCAGGAGCAGCAGACCGACCTGCAGGACGGGCAGCCCGAGCACGGTCTCGAGGTAGATCGGCAGCAGGATCAGCGTGCCGAACATGGCGATCATCGCGATGCACATGGCGATGATCGCGATGGTGAACGTCCGCACCCGGAACGTCCGCAGGTCGAGCAGCGCGCGGTCCCGTCGCTGCAGGGACCGTTGCCGCGCGATGAACCCCACGAGCGCGACGAGTCCGACCGTGAGCGCGATGACGGGAGCCCAGATGCCCCCGCTGCCGATCGTCGCGATGCTGGACAGGCCGTACACGATCCCGCCGAAGGCGAACGCGGACACGATGACGGACCCGACGTCGAGTGGGACGCGTCGTGGCGTGGAGACGTTCCGCACCTTGAGGAGCCCGATGACCAGGGCCGCGAGCGCGATCGGGAGGACGAAACCGAACATGGACCGCCATGTGAACGACTGCAGGATGAGCCCCGAGATCGTGGGCCCGATTGCCGGCGCCACCGAGATCACGATCGAGATGTTGCCCATCACGCGGCCACGGCGCTGCGGCTCGACGAGTGTCAGCACGGTCGTCATGAGCAGGGGCATCATGATCGCCGTTCCGCTCGCCTGCACGACCCGGCCGACGAGCAACACCGGGAACCCCGGCGCGAGCAGGGCGATCACGGTGCCCGCCGAGAACAGGCTCATCGCCCATGTGAACACGGGCCGCGTCGGGAACCGCTCGAGCAGGAACCCGGTGATCGGGATCACGACCGCCATGGTCAACATGAACCCGGTGGTGAGCCATTGCCCCGTCGTCGCGCTGATGTCCAGGTCCGTCATGAGCCGCGGGAGGGCCACGCCCATGATCGTCTCGTTCAGGATGACGACGAACGCGGAGACGAGCAGGAGTCCGATGACCAGGCGCGCGGTCGCCGGGGACGTCGACGACGGCCCGGCTGGGTCGGAACGAGCGCTGGTGATCAGGGTGGCGGCGTCGGGATCGGCCATGGACCGAGGCTAGCGGCCTCCTGTGACATCGGACAGGGTCAGCTGGACGTCCGGGGAGCCCGGGGCCAGCGCGGCGACGCTCAGCGCGCGACCGCGTCGAACGACCGCAGCCGGAACAGCCCGAGCAGCGTCCCGACGACGACCGCGGCGGCGAACACCACGCCCGTCGCGGTCAGTCCGACGGCATGGCTGAGCAGCCCCGCCGCGACGGCGGGGACGGCGATCGCCAGGTACGCCACCACGAAGTACGTGGTCGTCGTCGCGGTGCGGTCCGCTGCCGCCGTGGCGCCCGTGACGGTCCGGAGGCCCGCCATGAACAGGAGGCCCTGCCCGGCCCCGGCGAGCACTGCGGACGCGATGAGGGTGGGCAGCGACGCGGCGAGCAGAGCGACGACGAGCACCGCCATGCCGACGACGAGGCCGACGGTCCCGACGAGGACGAGTGCCCGGTTCGAGAGGGGACGGAGCGACACCTGCGCCGCCGCGGAGGCGCCGAACAGCAGGAACGTCACGGTCCCGACGACCGCGGGCGAGTGCACCCCGATGACCGTGCCGACGAAGTTCGGCGCGATCGACGAGAACAGCCCGCACACCGCGAACCCCGTGACCGCCCCGATGGCGGCCGCGCCGAAGACCGACCGGGTCTCCGACGGGACGCGCGGCGGTTGCAGCCGGAACGGCGTCCGCTCACCGGCGGTCTCGCGCATCGTGAGCAGGGCGAACCCCGCGATGACGAGCAGTCCGGCGTGCACCACGTACGGCGCGCGGAGGGGCCACGGGGTGACGGTCGCGACCACGCCCGCCATGAGCATGCCGAGTCCGAGCCCGCCGATGTTCCCCGCGGTGGCGAGCGCTCCGGCGAGCTTCTCGCGGCCCCGGGGGGCGGCCTCGAGCACCGCGACCGTGGCGGTGGACGTGAAGATGCCCGCGGAGAACCCCGAGAGCACGCGCCCCGCGTACAGGAGCCACTCGGGGGTGCCGACCGTGAACAGCCCCGCCGAGAGCAGGGACAGCACGATGCCGACGAGGAGCGCCGGTCGTCGGCCGATCGTGTCCGACAGGCGGCCGACGAGCACGAGCGCGAGGATCACGCCACCGGCGTAGACCGCGAACAGCACGGTCGTCGCGGCGCTGCCGAACCCGAAGTGCGCCTCGTAGGTCGGGTACAGCGGCGTCGGGATGGTCGTCCCCATCATGACGGCGGTGAAGACGTAGACGGCGGCGACGAGTCCGGGCACCCGTCCGACCGTACTCGGCGGCGTCAGTGCAGGATGTCGAACGACCCGCTGTCGGCGTGGGGCGCGACCGAGCGCACCGCGACGTCGGTGACGGTGGCCGACGGCGGCCCGACGTGGAGGAGCTCCATGAGCGTGTCGACCGCGGCCTCCGGTCCCTCGGCCTCCACCTCGACCGTCCCGTCGAACAGGTTGCGTGCGTACCCGGCGAGCTCGAGCCCGTCCGCCTTCCGTGCGGTCCAGTAGCGGAATCCGACCCCCTGGACCGATCCGGACACGACGGCGTGCATCCTCGTGATCGGTGTCATGCCGCCCACTGTAGGAGCGGCGCGTTTCATGGCCGTCACGGCTCGTTTTCGTCGCGGTGACGATCCAGCCGCACCTCTGCCGATTCGCGCCGGCGGAGGGATCGGGTCATACTGACCTCATCAGTTCGGGTCACTCCGACCAGAACCCGATCGACCAGGATCGTGATGACCACACCGGACCACGGCATCCGCGTCGCCGTGTCGACGGTCATCGTGGCGCTCCGACGGCACCCCGAGACGGGCGATCTCGCGCTGGCGATGCCCCTGGTCCGCCGCGTGACCGAGCCGTTCGAGGGGACCTGGGCGCTGCCCGGTGGATGGGTCGGCGTCGACGAGGGCCTCGAGGAGTCCGCGGCCACCCGGCTGTTCGAGACCACCCGCGTGCAGCCCCGGTACCTCGAGCAGCTGTACGCCTTCGGCGACGTCGACCGATCGCCGGACCGGGTGGTCTCGATCGTCTACTGGGCGCTCGTCCGCGGCGACGAGACGCCCGGCGTGCCCGACGACTGGAACGTCCGCTGGTTCTTCGCCGAGCACCTGCCACGACTCGCCTTCGACCACGACCGCATCGTCGACTACGCGCTGTGGCGCCTGCGGAACAAGGTCGGCTACTCGCGGATCGCCCAGGCGTTCCTCGGCGACCGGTTCACGCTCGCCGAGCTCCGCAGCGTCCACGAGGCGATCCTCGGCCGCCGCCTGGACCCGGCGAACTTCCGCCGGCAGGTGGCCCAGTCGGACGCGATCGTCGCGACCGACGAGCTGTCCTCGGGAGGCCGTCACCGGCCGGCGCGCCTGTACCGCTCCAACCCCCTCCTCGCCTTCGCCGACAACGGGCCCCTCGGATCCGACCGGCCCCCAGCACCACCGACGGGAACCTGATGTCCATCGCAACCACCATCGACCTCATCTCGAACGGTCGCGCGGCCGGCAGCACCTGCACGCCCGACCTCGCCGCTCCCACCTGGACCTTCGATGCCCGGCCCGGCTACGGACCCGGGTCCTCGATGTCCGACCTCATCCCCACCTCGGCGCCGCGCCAGGGCGTGATCCCGGAGGAGTACCGGACCGCGCCGGAGGCCGAGCTGCACGCCCGGATCGAGGCCGCCAAGGCCACCCTCGGTGATCGGGTCGTCGTGCTCGGGCACTTCTACCAGCGCGACGAGGTCGTGCGACACGCGGACTTCCTCGGCGACTCCTTCCAGCTCGCGAACGCCGCGCTCACCCGTCCCGACGCCGAGGCGATCGTGTTCTGCGGCGTGCACTTCATGGCCGAGACCGCGGACGTCCTCGCCCGCCCCGAGCAGCACGTCATCCTGCCGAACCTCGCCGCCGGGTGCTCGATGGCGGACATGGCCGACATCGACAGCGTCGAGGCGGCCTGGGAGCAGCTCGAACTCCTGTACGGCACCGAGCCCGACGCCGACGGCCGCGTGCCGGTGATCCCGGTCACCTACATGAACTCGGCGGCGGACCTCAAGGCGTTCTGCGGTCGTCACGGCGGCATCGTCTGCACGTCCTCGAACGCCGCGACCGTCCTCGAGTGGGCGTTCGAGCGCGGCCAGCGCGTCCTGTTCTTCCCGGACCAGCACCTCGGGCGGAACACCGCGAAGGCGATGGGGGTCAGCACCGACCGCATGCCGATGTGGAACCCCCGGAAGCCGCTCGGCGGCAACGACGCCGCAACGCTCCAGGCGGCCCAGGTCGTCCTGTGGCACGGGTTCTGTTCCGTGCATCGCCGGTTCACCGTCGAGCAGATCGAGCAGGCGCGCGCCGCCGATCCCGACGTCGTCGTGGTCGTGCACCCCGAGTGCCCGATGGAGGTCGTCGACGCCGCGGACGTCGCCGGCAGCACCGACCTCATCCGCAAGGTCGTCGCCGCGGCCGAGGAGCCCACGACCTTCGCGATCGGCACCGAGATCAACATGGTGAACCGGCTGGCGGCCGAGTTCCCGCAGCACGACATCTCCTGCCTCGACCCCGTGGTGTGCCCGTGCTCGACGATGTACCGGATCCACCCGGGCTACCTCGCATGGGTGCTCGAGGCGCTGGTCCGCGGCGAGGTCCTCAACGAGGTCCGCGTCCCGGACGACATCGCGGCCGACGCGCGGGTCGCGCTCGAGCGCATGCTCGCCGCACGCCCCCGCCCCCTCGCGCCCGCTCGCCCCCT
>NZ_QKTQ01000024.1:0-25626 GCF_003234875.1 Curtobacterium sp. MCBD17_028
GTATAAGAGACCGGAAGGGGGACGGGCCTCCCGGACGACCGCCGGCGGGCCGGGGTCGGGCAGGCGCGGTCCGCTACTTGACGGCGCCCTGCGTCGCGCCGGCAGTGAAGTACCGCTGGCCGGCGAGGAACACGGCGAGCACCGGGATGATGAACAGCGTCGACGCCGCCAGGAGCAGGTTGTAGGCGGTGAAGTGGTGGCTCTGGTACTGCTGCAGTCCGAGCGAGAGCGTGTCGAGCGAGGCGTCGTTGAGGAAGATGAGCGGGCCGACGAACGCCGTCCAGCTGCTCAACGCCGTCATGATCGTGATGGTCACGAGCACCGGTCGGGCGAGCGGCATGAGGATCTGCACGAGGATGCGGAAGCTGCCCGCACCGTCGACCTTCGCGGCCTCGACGATCTCGCCGGGGATCTGCTGCAGGAACTGGCGGAGCAGGAAGATCGCGAGGGCCGAGGAGAACGCCGGCGTGACGAACTGCGCGGCGAACGGCGGCAGGAGGAGCGGGGCGAGCGTCCCGATCATCCCGAGCTGCTTGAAGATGAGGTACCAGGGCACCATGATCGCCGGGAACGGCAGCATCATGCTGAACAGCACGACGCCGAACACGGGCGCCTTGGCACGCCACTGCAAGACGGCGAACGCGTACGCCGCGGGAACGCACGCCAGGAGTGTCCCGATCACCGTGACGACGGTCACGACGGCGCTGTTGCGCAGGTACGTCCAGAAGTCGATGGACGTGATCGCGTCGGCGAAGTTGCCCGGGTGCCACGTGTGCGGGAGCAGCTGTGGGGGACTGGCCGTGACGCTCGTGGTGTCCTTGAACGCGCCGGTGACCATCCACAGGACCGGGATCAGGAACAGGATCGCGAGCACGATCCCCGCGGTGAGTCGTGCGCCGGACGTGAACCGGCGGGACGTCCGGGAGGCCCGGGGTGCGGCCGTCGGTCGGGGCGCGACGAGGAGGTCGGTTGCCATGGTCAGCGCTCCAGACGACGGTTGATGGCGAAGAAGACGACGATCACGAGGCTCGAGGCGAGGAGCAGCAGCACGCTCATCGCGGCTGCGCTGCCCATCCGGAGGAACGTGAACGCCTGCTGGTAGAGGTAGACCGCGTACGTCAGCGTGGACTGTCCGGGGGCGCCGAGGTCCGACGGGTTGACGACGAACGCCTGCTCGAAGAACTGGAAGTAGAACAGCGTGGCGATGACGACGTTGTAGAGCAGCACGGGCCGCAGGGTCGGGAACACGACGCTCCAGAACGTTCGGAACCGTCCGGCTCCGTCGAGCGAGGCCGCTTCGAGCACGTCCTCGGGCACCTCGTGCAGCGCGGCGACGAACGTGATCATGACCTGGCCGACCGAGCCCCAGAGCACCATCATGACGAGCCCGAGCTTCGCGTGGGCCGGGTCGCTGAGCCACCCGATCGGAGCGAGTCCGACGGCGCGGAGACCCGCGTCGAGGAGTCCGTACTCGGGGTTGAGGATGAAGGTCCAGACGATCCCCGTCGCGACCGGCGGGACCACGGCGGGCATGAACACGACGGCGCGCAGCACGGTGTTCGTGCGGCCCTGCTCCGCCAGGAGCACCGCCGAGCCGAGGCCCATGGCCGTGCCGGCGACGACCCCGATGACGGTCATGTACAGCGTGTTCGTGACCGACTTGATGAACACCGGGTCGTGGAACAGCGTCGTGTAGTTCTGCAGGCCCACCCACTCCGGGCTCGAGAACAGGTCGTACCGCGTGAAGCTCCAGTACACCGCGAGCACGGTCGGCAGGGCGACGAGGACGACCGTGCCGACGAACCAGGGTGCGAGGTACCAGACCACGCGGCGTCCGTCGCTGTGGATGCCGCGGCGGCGACGGGCCCGCGCGGGAGCGGGGACGCGCTGCCCGGCCACCTCGGACTCGGGACGTGGGGCGATGGAGGCGATGCCGCTCACCGTCCCGTCACCGCCTCGAGCGCTGCCGTCGCGCTCTGGCCGTTGAGGAGCGCGTTGTCCTGCGCCTCGCAGAGCTGCGTGCCGTAGTTCGAGCTCGTCGCGGTCTGGGTCCAGCTCCGTGCGTTGGCGCTCTTCGCGATGCCGATGTACTTCGCAAACTGCGGGTCGGACGCGAGCGCGAACGACGGCGTGTCCTTGAGCTGCGGGATGTTGCCGACGGTGTCCGAGAAGCTGGCGGTCTCCGACGCGTTCGTCGTCTCCCATTTGATGAAGTCGAACGCGGCCTTCGGGTGCTCCGCGCCGGTCGGGATCACCTGGGCGTTCGCGTCGACGTACGTGCTGCCGGCGCGGGACGGCGCGGTCGAGGAGGCGGGCAGCGGCACGACCCGGAGGTCACCGGCAGCTGCGGACCGGTTGTCCGAGGCGTACTGGACGGACCAGGGGCCGTCGAACATCATCGCCAGCTTGCCGGACTCGAGCGGGTCGCTGCTCGTGAGGTACGAGCCTGCGCTCGAGATGAAGTTCTGCACGTTCGCGACTCCGTAGCGCTTGAAGAACGACTGCTCCCACGTCAGGGCCGCGACGTTCGCGGCGCGCGTCGGCGTCGCGGTGCCGTCGGACGACGTCCAGCCGCCGCCGAACGCGTAGCCGTAGGAGATGAGGGGACAGGTCTGGCCCTGGTCGGGGCCCGGGTAGGTCGGCAGGAATCCCATCTGCGTGATCGTGCCGTCCGCGTTCCGCTCGGTGAGCTTCGCGGCGTCGGTGGCGAGTTCCTGGAGCGTCGTCGGCGGCTTCGTGATCCCGGCCTCCGCCAGCAGCTTCGTGTTGTAGATGAGGCCGGAGGTGAACACCTGGAACGGGAGACCGTAGGTCTTGCCGTTCGAGGTCATCGCACGCATCGCGCTGGGGATGTACGTGCTCGTGTCGAGGCCGGAGGCCCTGATGTACCGGTCCAGTGGCTGCAGGGCGCCGGCCGCGGCCCACCCGCCGAGCGGCAGCGAGTTGCCCAGGTCGACGATGTCGGGCGCGTCCCCACCGGTGATCGACGCGAGGATCTTCGCGTTGTTCGTCACGGGGGTCTCGGTGATCTCGACGCGCGGATGCAGCGACTCGTACCGCTCGATGAGTCGGTCGAGGACGGCCTGCTCGTGTCCACCGCCCCACTGCTGGTACATGGTCAGGTGGATGCGGCCGTCCGACGCGTCGGACGATGACGCACCGCTGCTGCATGCGGTGAGCGCGAGCAGGCCGATGGCCGCGGAGGCCACCGACGCCGCCAGTCGGCGCCTCGGCGGGGTGGTTCGGGGACTGGAACGCATCGGGGTCTCCTCGTCGATGACCGTGGGAACGAACACATGTGGAGTTCGAATGAACAAGTAGCGGAAACATAGCGTTCCGTGATCGAACAGCACAACCGTTGAAACACACTGTTCACATGTTCGATCTCGGTCTCGACCTCGATAGAGTGCCAGCGTGAAGAGCGGGAGCGGGAGCGGGAGCGGGAGCGGGAGCGGCAGCGTCCGCGGCGGTGCATCGAAGGAGCAGCGCCACGGGGCGATCCTCGAGGTGCTGCGCCGAGACGGCCGACTCGACGTGGCGGCCCTCGGCGCACTGCTCTCCGTGACGGAGATGACGGTCCGGCGCGACCTCGACGAACTCGCCGCGGAAGGGCTCGTCAAGCGCGTCCGCGGCGGTGCGACCCTCCCCGTCGGGAGCGGCTACGAGCCGCCGTTCGCGGCACGCGCGAAGACCAACGTCGAGGTCAAACGAGCGATCGCCGCGCGGGTCGCGGGGCTCGTCGCGGACGGAGACACGGTCCTCCTGGACGGGGGCTCGACGGGCCTCGCCGTCGCCGAGGCGCTCGCGGACCGGGTCGTCACCGTGTGCCCGCTCTCCCTGCGGATCGCGGCGCAGCTCGCGTCCTCGCCGACCGTGCGGCTCCGGATGCCGGGCGGCGCGGTGCGGCACGGCGAGCAGTCGTTCATCGGCCCCGACACGCTCGACTACCTCGGCCTCCACCGCTTCGACCACTTCGTCATGACGGCGAGCGCGGTGTCGTTCGAGGCGGGGTTCATGGAGTGGGACCCGGACGACGCCGCGGTGAAGCGCAAGGGGTGTGCCGTCAGCGACGCCGTGATCGCAGCGGCCGACTCGAGCAAGTTCGGTCGGACCGGGTTCGCCGTGATCGGACCGGTCGACGTCGCCGACACGGTCGTGACCGACGACCGCCTCGGCCGGGAGGACCGGGACCGGCTCGCGCAGGCCGGTCCCGTCGTGGAACTGGTCGCCGCGGCCGCTGCCGGCTAGGAGCGGTCCTCGCGGCGGCGGACCTGTGCGCGCGGGTCGCGTCCCGTGACCGGGTACGGACCGGTGACGCCCTCCCGGAGCGACGCGATGCGGAGGATCCGGTCGCGCTGGAGGAACCACCCGACCACGAGCAGCGGGATGATCACCACGAGCGACGCGATCGTGAGCGTGCCGATCGGCCAGTCGATCGCCATGAGCACGAGCACGGACACCAGGAACGCGAGCGTCAGCCAGGACGTCACCGGGGCGCCCGGGAGCCGGAAGGTCGGCTCCTTCGCCAGGCCCTGCTTCGCCCAGACCCGGAGTCGCATCTGGCAGAGCATGATCGTGCCCCACGCGGTGACGATCCCGAGCGCCGACACGTTGAGGACGATCTCGAACGCCTGGCTCGGCACGAACAGGTTGAGCACGACACCGGCGAGCGTGAAGCAGGCCGTGAGCAGGATGCCCGCGAACGGCACCCCGCCCTTCGACATCTTCGTCGTCCACTTCGGCGCGGAGCCGTTCATGCCCATCGAGTGCAGCGCCCGGCCCGTGGAGTACAGCCCGGCGTTCAGAGACGACAGCGCTGCGGTGAGCACGACGAAGTTCATGACGGATCCGACGACGTGCCCGACCTGCGGGTTGCCGATGGACGAGAAGAACGTGACGAAGGGGCTGACGCCCTCCTTGTAGGACGTGTACGGCAGGAGCAGCGACAGCAGGATGATCGAGCCGACGTAGAACACCGCGATCCGGAGCACGACCGAGTTGATCGCGCGGGGGATCACCTTCTCGGTGTCCTGCGTCTCGCCGGACGCCGTGCCGACGAGCTCGATCGCAGCGTAGGCGAACACGACGCCCTGCACGACGAGCACCGCGGGCAGGAGCCCGGTCGGGAACAGCCCGCCGTGGTCGCCCCAGATCGAGAAGCCGGTGTGGACGCTCGCGCCGCCGGTCTGCACCGGGAACGCGAAGAACAGCCAGATGAGTGCGATCACGAGGAACGCCACGAGCGCAGCGACCTTGATGAGTGCGAACCAGAACTCGAGTTCGCCGAACACCTTGACCGCCACGAGGTTCGCGGCGAGCACGACGAGCAGGGCCACCAGGGCGAGCGCCCACTGCGGGATCGCGCGCGTGCCCGCCCAGTAGTGCAGGTACAGGGCGACGGCGGTGGTGTCGACGATCGACGTCATGGCCCAGTTGAGGAAGTACATCCACCCGGCCGCGTACGCGAACTTCTCGCCGTAGAACTCGCGCGCGTACGAGATGAACGAGCCGGACGACGGACGGTGCAGCACGAGCTCGCCGAGCGCGCGGAGGATGAAGAACGCGAAGATCCCCGCGATCAGGTAGACGACCGCCAGTGCGGGTCCGGCGGAGTGCAGCCGACCGCCGGCGCCGAGGAACAGACCCGTGCCGATCGCTCCGCCGATGGCGATCATCTGGAGCTGCCGGGGCTTCAGGCCGTGCTGGAACCCCTCCTGCTCGTGGGCGAAGTCGTTGCCGGACGCCCGTCCGGTGTCGTTCGCTGGTGGCCGTCCGGTGTCGCTGTGGTCCTGCGCGGTCATCCCGCCACCGTACCGACGAGCTGCCGGACGTGCTCCCGGACCAGGGGGCAGCGACGGTTGCGCGACGGTCGTCGTCCAGCCGTCGCCACGTGTCAGCGTGGTTCCATGGACGGATGGCACCGCTCATCCGTCTCCTCGTCGCCGTCGGGTTCGCGCTGCTCCTGACCGCGGCGACGGCGCTCGTCCTCCACCTGGTGTTCCGAGCCCTCGCACGCCGAGGCCGATGGGCGGCCGTGCTGTCGCGCCGCACGAAGCACCCGACCCGGACGGTGCTGCTCGTCGCGTTCCTCTGGACCGCGTTCGCGTCCTCCATCCGGCCGGACGCCCGGCTCTACCCGTGGCGGGACGACGTCACCCACGGGTTCCTCATCGTGACCATCGCGGCGGGTGCCTGGCTGGCGTGCGAGCTCGCGATCTTCCTCGAGGACCTCGGTCTGCACCGCTACCGTGTGGACGTCCCCGACAACCGTGTCGCGCGGCGGATCCGCACGCAGGTGCTCATCATCCGGCGGCTCACCGTCGTCGTGGTCGTCGTCATCGCCGTCGGCTCCATCCTCCTGACGTTCCGGGGGATCGAGGCGGCCGGCGCGAGCGTGCTCGCGAGCGCGGGCCTCATCAGTGTCATCGCCGGCATCGCGGCGCAGTCCACCCTCGGCAACGTGTTCGCGGGCATGCAGCTCGCGTTCTCGGGCGCGGTCCGGGTCGACGACGTCGTGGTGGTCGAGCAGCAGTGGGGCCGGATCGAGGAGATCACGCTCACCTACGTCGTCGTGCACCTGTGGGACGACCGGCGCTTCATGCTGCCCTCGACGTACTTCACGACGACGCCGTTCGAGAACTGGACCAGGACGAGCAGCGAGCTCCTCGGGAGCGTCGACTTCGACCTCGACTGGCGGGTGAGCCCGGGCCAGATGCGGACGGAGCTCGACCGGATCCTGGTGACGACGGACCTCTGGGACGGGCGCACCAAGGTCCTGCAGGTCACCGACGCCGTGAACGGGCTCGTACACGTGCGGATCCTCGTGACGGCGCACGACGCACCCGGCCTGTTCGACCTCCGCTGCTACGTCCGCGAGGAGATGATCGCCTGGATCCAGCGCACGCACCCCGATGCGCTGCCGCTGCAACGGGTCATGATGGTCGACCCGACGCCGGACCGACCGCGGTCGCGGCGCGAGCCGTCCACCGCCACGAGCTCCGCCCTGTTCGGGGGCGACGAGGGCAGCGACCGCGCCGCGCTCTTCACGGGACCGATCCAGACCTCCGGCATCCGGCCGGACCAGATCCCGCCCGCCGACGCCGCGTGGCAGCGCACCCGGCGGGCGCCCCACGACCCGCGGGACGCTAGCGGACCTGCTGCCGGCCCTTGATCATCCGGTCGTCCTCGATGACGGTGCCGACCGCGACGATCGTCGTGGCGAGCCACGCGACCCACGTCAGGGCGAGGCGCCAGTCGCGCGGTCCCTTCCGCGTCGTCTGCAGGACGCTCCACCCGCTGAAGAGCGCGCTGAGCACCGATCCGTTGAACAAGAACTTCCGCACGTGTGCCTCCTGGTGTCGTTCCAGGCCACGCTACCCGTGGGTATGGTGGAGCGCCGTCCGCAGCGGACGGTGATCAGGACGAACCAGGAGGCCCCGTGCGTCAGGCCGCGATCGGGGCGCTGCTCCTCGTCGCCGGAGCGGTGTGCGTCGTGGTCGGTGTCCTGCCCGTGCCCACGCTCCTCGCGCTGGCCGACCGGGTGGTCCCGGTCCTGGCGTTCGTGCTGGGCCTCACGATCGTCGCCGAACTCGCGGCGGACGCGGGCGTGTTCGACCGGCTGGCCGACCTCGCGGCCCGGGTCGGGCGTGGCCGGACCCTCGGGCTCTGGGCAGCCGTCGTCGTGCTCGCGGTCGTGTGCACGGTGTTCCTCTCGATCGACACGACCGCGGTGCTCCTGACCCCCATCGTCATCGCCCTCGCTCGGCGGGTCCAGCTGCCGCCGATGCCCTTCGCGCTCACGACCGTGTGGCTGGCGAACACCGCGTCGTTGCTCCTACCGGTGTCGAACCTCACGAACCTGCTCGCCGTCTCGCGCATCGGACTGGCGGGGCCGCCGGCGTTCGCGGGGCTCATGGCGCTGCCGGCGCTCGCGGGGGTCCTCGTGCCGTGCGTCGTGCTGCTCGTCGTGTTCCGTCACCGGCTGCGCGGCGGGTACGCGCCCCCGCCCGTGCGCCGACCGGAGGACCGCGTGTTCTTCGTCGCGGCCTCCGCGGTCCTCGCGGCCCTCGTCGTGGCGCTGACCGCCGGCGTCACCGTGTGGGTCGCGGCGCTCGCCGCGGCCGCGGTCCTCGTGGTGGTCGCCGCCGTCCGCCGACCCGACGTGCTCCGCCCCGCTCGTGTTCCGTGGCAGCCGCTCATCCTCGCAGCGGGGTTGTTCGTCGCCGTCGAGACACTGCATGCAGCCGGCTCGACCGATCCGCTCGTCCGGGCGCTGCACGGCGGTGACGGCTTCGGGTCCCTGCTGGGGCTCGCGGGCGCGGGTGCGCTGGCGGCGAACGGGATCGACAACCTCCCCGCGTACCTCGTGCTCGAGCCGGCGGCGGGCAACGCGGCCGTGCGGTACGCGGCGCTCCTCGTCGGGGTGAACGCCGGGTGCCTCGTGACGCCGTGGGCGTCGCTCGCCACGCTGCTCTGGCACGCACGGCTCCGCGCCGAGGGCATCGCGCTGTCGTGGGGTCGCTACGCGGCGCTCGGGTGCGTCGTCGCCCCGCTCACCGTCGTGGCGGGCGTCGCGGCGGTCCTCGTCGCCCGCTGAGCGCCGGTGGCACCCCCGGGGTGGGCCGGTCGTGCCGTCGTCGGCGTCAGAGCCAGTCGCGCCGACGGAACACGGTGTACAGCGCGACCGAGGACACGACGATGAGCACGGCGGACGCGACGAGCCCGGACCAGGCGCCCTCGCCGGGGAACTTGATGTTCTGCCCGAACCACCCGGTGATGGCGGTCGGGATCGCGATGATCGCCGCCCAACTCGTCACCTTCTTCATGACCAGGTTCATGCGGTTCGACGCGAGGTTGAGGTTCGTCTCGAGCACGCTCGACACCGACTCACGGAGCTGGTCGACCTGCTCCGTGGCCGACGTGATGTGGTCTGCCACGTCGCGGTAGTACGGTCGCAGTCCGTCGCTGACCTGCGTCGCGTCACCACGGACGAGGGTCTGGATCACCTCGCGCTGCGGCCCGACGAGCCGCCGCAGGGTCCCGAGCGCCTTCCGCAGCGCGAACGACCGCCGCTGGATGTGGGACGTCTGCGCGGACACCTCGAACAGGTCGTCCTCCAGGTGGTCGATGAGGTCCTCGAGCTGTTCGACCGTCGCGGTGGCGTGGTCCGCGAGCACGTCGAGGACGCCCCACACGAGGAACGCGGCACCGTGGCCGGCCAGGTCGTCGTTGGCGTCCCAGCGGCGCACGAACTCCTGCGCGTCGAAGCCCGGCGCGTGCATGGTGACGACGGCGCGTTCGGTGACGAACGCCTTGACCTCGTGCGTCACCAGGTCGGTGCCGCCGCGCGAGCACGTCACGTCGTACGCCACCAGGAACAGGGCGCCGTGGTACCGGTCGAGCTTCGGCCGTTGCCCCGGCTCGAGTGCGTCCTCGCTCGCGAGCGCGTGGATGCCGAGTTCGTCCTCGATGCGCGCCAGCTCGTCGGCCGTCGGGTCCGTGAAGTCGACCCACACCACCTCGTCAGGACGCTCGAGGTGGTCGGACACGTCCTCCACCGGGAAGTCCTCGGCCGCGACCGTCCCGTTCCGCCACATCCGCGTCCGCACCATGCCGGTCATCGTACTGAGGCCCACGTGCGGCCCGGTGCCTGGCGCGTCCGGGCCCACGGCGAGACCCGTGTCGACCGGGAGGCCCTCGTCGGTCGCCGGGACGGGGCAGGCTGGGCGCATGGCGGTGTTCACGAAACGGCGGTCCGACGCTCCCGACGGCTTCTTCGCGGCGGAGGCGGCGGGACTGACGTGGCTCGGTGCCGCTGGCGGCGTCGCGGTCGCGGCCGTGCTCGACGTCGGACGGCGCCACATCGACCTCGAGGAGCTGTCCGACGTCCGGCCGTCGCCCGGTGTCGCTCGCCGGTTCGGCCACGACCTCGCCCGCACGCACGACGCCGGCGCCGCGGCGTTCGGTGCGCCGCCCGAGGGGTGGGACGGCCCGACCTTCATCGGCAAGCGGCCGCAGTCCTGCCGGCCGTCGTCGTCGTGGGGGCGCTTCTACGCGGAGCAGCGCGTTGCACCGTTCCTCGACCTGGCACGTGCTGCGGGCAGTGTCACGGATGACGAGCACGCCGCCGTCCGCAGGGTGCTCGAGGCCGTCGCGGACGGGGCGCTCGATGACGACGACGTGCCCGCGCGACTGCACGGCGACCTCTGGAACGGCAACGTCGTCTTCACGCCGGGCGGCGTCGTGCTCATCGACCCCGCGGCGCACGGCGGGCACCGCGAGACCGACCTCGCGATGCTCGACCTCTTCGGCTGCCCGTACCTCGACGAGGTCGTGGCGGGGTACCAGGAGCACGGGCCCCTCCGTCCCGGCTGGCGGGAGCGGATCCCGCTGCACCAGCTGCACCCGCTCGCGGTGCACGCGGCCGGCTACGGACGGTCGTACGGGCACGCGCTCGTCGACGCCGCGCGGCGGACGGCCGCGCTGCTGCAGTGACGTCCCTCGCCCCTCGTCCGCCCCGCCGCCGCCCCGGCTCCATCGGCCCGACGTCCGCCCCCGGGCAGCCTGGATGCCCGCTGCTAGCCTGGACCGGCCCGCCGCCGCGACGGGTGCCGAGCGCCTCCCGCGCCCGTGCGACGTCCGGCGCCTCCCGTCGCCGGTCGGCGGGACCAGAACGGAGAGCCCGCACCAATGTCTGCAGTCCCCCCGGAAGCCGAGCCCACCGACACGACGCCGACCCCCGACCGGACGGCCTCGACGGACCGGTTCGGCTTCGTCGTGGTGTCGAACCGCCTCCCCGTGGACCGCGTGGTCGACGAGGACGGGACCGAGGGGTGGCGGCACTCGCCGGGCGGGCTCGTCACCGCGCTCGAACCGGTGATGCGCGCGAACGACGGCGCGTGGGTCGGTTGGGCGGGCCAGCCCGACGTCGACCTCGACCCCTTCGAGAACGACGGCATCCACATCGTGCCGGTGCCGCTGTCCGACGCCGAGATCGAGGAGTACTACGAGGGCTTCAGCAACGACACCCTCTGGCCGCTGTACCACGACGTCATCGAGCAGCCGACGTACCACCGCGACTGGTGGAACGCGTACCGGCGCGTGAACCAGCGGTTCGCCGAGGCCGCGGCGGCGGTCGCCGACCAGGACGCCGTCGTGTGGGTGCAGGACTACCAGCTGCAGCTCGTCCCGCAGCTCATCCGCGAACTCCGTCCCGACGTCACGATCGGCTTCTTCAACCACATCCCGTTCCCGCCGGTCGGGATCTACGCGCAGCTGCCCTGGCGGTCGCAGATCATCGACGGCCTGCTCGGCGCCGACGTCATCGGGTTCCAGCGGTACGACGACGCCTCGAACTTCCTCCGCGCCGTGCGACACATCAAGGGCCACACGACCAAGGGTGCGATCGTCGACGTCCCGGTGGACGACCCGGACGCCCCGCGCTCGCGACGGGGCATCACCGTCCGGCACGTCGAGGCACGGCACTTCCCGATCTCGATCGACGCCGAGAGCTACGAGGACATCGCCCGACGGCCCGAGGTCCAGGCCCGTGCCCGCGAGATCCGCGAAGGACTCGGCAACCCGAAGACGGTCCTCCTCGGGGTCGACCGACTCGACTACACCAAGGGCATCGGACACCGCATCAAGGCCTTCGGCGAGCTCCTCGAGGACGGCCGCATCGACGTCGAGGACGCCACCCTCGTGCAGGTCGCGAGCCCGAGCCGCGAGCGCGTCGACACCTACAGGGCACTCCGCGACGAGATCGAGCTCACGGTCGGTCGCATCAACGGCGACCTCGGCACGATCAGCCACCAGCCGATCAGCTACCTCCACCACGGCTACCCGCGCGAGGAGATGGTGGCGCTCTACCTCGCCGCCGACGTCATGCTCGTCACGGCGCTCCGCGACGGCATGAACCTGGTCGCCAAGGAGTACGTGGCGAGCCGGTTCGACAACCAGGGCGTGCTCATCCTGTCCGAGTTCGCCGGTGCCGCCGACGAGCTCCGCCAGGCCCTGCTCGTCAACCCGCACGACATCGGCGCGCTCAAGGACGCCATCGTGCGCGCGATGCAGATGCCACAGCGCGAGCGCGCGACCCGCATGCGCGCCCTGCGCAAGCGCGTGCGGGACAACGACGTCGCGCGGTGGTCGCGGTCCTTCATCGAGGCACTCGACCGGCACGCGCCGGGCGGCGGCATCGACCCCGAGGCGACCGACCCCGGTGACGAGCACGTCGACGAACTCGCGCAGACCACGCCGGTGGAGGCGCGTGATGCCTGAGGCTCCCTCGCTCGACAGCGCGATCGAGCGGCTGGGCGGGGCGCGGTCACTGCTCGTCGCCCTCGACTTCGACGGCACCCTCGCGCCCTTCGCGGACGATCCGGCAGCGGTGGCGGCCCTGCCGGGCTCCTGGGCCGCGGCGCTCACCCTCGACCGCGCACGCGACACCCACGTCGTCCTCGTCTCGGGCCGCCCGCTCGCGGGGTTGGCACGGGTGACGCACGCTCCCGACGGCATGTCCCTCGTCGGGTCGCACGGCGTCGAGTGGCGGGTGGACGGCCACGACGAGGCCGCGCTGTCGCCCGACGAACTCGCGGCCGTGGATCGGATCGGCGCGCTCCTCGATGCGGTCGCCGAACGCCATCCCGGTGTCCACATCGAGCACAAGCCCGCGGGCCTCGGGGTGCACACGCGTCGCGTCGGTCCGGCCGAGGCCCGAGCGGCCGTGGAGGACGCCCGGGCGACGGTGCTCGCGGCGTTCCCCGACGTCCACGTGCGCGACGGCAAGGACATCCTCGAGTTCGCGGTGCGCGACGCCACGAAGGGCGACGCCGTCGAGCGGCTGCGTGCGCTCCTCGACGCCGACCGCGTCCTGTTCGCGGGCGACGACGTCACCGACGAGGACGGCTTCCGGGCGCTCGACCAGGACGCCGGCGACGTCGGCATCAAGGTCGGACCGGGGGAGACCCGCGCGGCGCACCGCGTCGCCGACCCTGCTGCCCTGACGCCCGTGCTGCAGGCGCTGGCGCGCGCCCGCGCCTTCCGCTGACGCTCCCGTCCGCTCGCGCACGGCCCCGCGTCCGGTTGGTGTACCAACTGCATCTAGACTCGCTCCATGCCTGATATCGACGTCAAGCCCCGCAGCCGTGCTGTCACCGACGGGATCGAAGCCACCACCTCGCGTGGCATGCTCCGGGCGGTCGGCATGGGCGACGCGGACTGGGACAAGCCCCAGATCGGCATCGCCTCGTCCTGGAACGAGATCACCCCCTGCAACCTCTCCCTCGACCGTCTGGCGCAGGGGGCGAAGGAGGGCGTGCACGGCGGCGGCGGGTACCCGCTGCAGTTCGGCACGATCTCGGTGTCCGACGGCATCTCGATGGGCCACGAGGGCATGCACTTCTCGCTCGTCTCGCGCGAGGTCATCGCCGACAGCGTCGAGACCGTGGTGAACGCGGAGCGCCTCGACGGCACGGTCCTCCTCGCCGGCTGCGACAAGTCGCTCCCCGGCATGCTCATGGCGGCGGCCCGGCTCGACCTGGCGAGCGTGTTCCTCTACGCCGGTTCCGTCATGCCCGGCTACGTCAAGCAGGCCGACGGCTCGGAGAAGCAGGTCACGATCATCGACTCCTTCGAGGGTGTGGGGGCCTGCAAGGCGGGCACCATGACCGAGGAAGAGCTGAAGAAGATCGAGTGTGCGATCGTCCCGGGCGAGGGCGCCTGTGGCGGGATGTACACCGCCAACACGATGGCGTCCCTCGCCGAGGCCCTCGGCATGAGCCTCCCCGGGTCGGCTGCGCCGCCGTCGGCCGACCGTCGTCGGGACTACTACGCGCACCGCTCCGGCGAGGCCGTGGTCGAGATGCTCCGCCTCGGCATCACCGCACGGCAGATCCTCACCCGTGAGGCCTTCGAGAACGCGATCACCGTGCTCATGGCGCTCGGCGGCTCGACGAACGCCGTCCTGCACCTGCTCGCGATCGCGCACGAGGCCGAGGTCGAGCTGACCCTCGACGACTTCAACCGCATCGGCGCGAATGTCCCGCACATCGCCGACATGAAGCCCTTCGGCCAGTACGTCATGGTGGACGTCGACCGCAACGGCGGCATCCCCGTCGTGATGAAGGCGCTCCTCGACGCGGGTCTGCTGCACGGGGACTGCCTGACGGTCACGGGGAAGACCCTCGCCGAGAACCTCGCCGAGATCGATCCGCCGGAGCTCGACGGCAAGGTCATGCGCAAGCTCGACGACCCGATCCACGCCACGGGTGGCCTGACGATCCTCCAGGGCTCGTTCGCGCCCGAGGGCGCGGTCGTCAAGACGGCCGGCTTCGACGCCGAGGTCTTCCAGGGCCCCGCCCGCGTGTTCGACCGGGAGCGCGCCGCCATGGACGCCCTGACCGAGGGCCGGATCGGCAAGGGCGACGTCGTCGTCATCCGCTACGAGGGCCCGAAGGGCGGCCCGGGCATGCGCGAGATGCTCGCGATCACCGCCGCCATCAAGGGCGCGGGCCTCGGCAAGGATGTACTACTCTTGACCGACGGACGATTCTCGGGCGGCACAACCGGCCTGTGCATCGGCCACATTGCACCGGAGGCAGTGGACGCAGGTCCCATCGCCTTCGTGCGCGATGGCGACCAGATCCGCGTCGACATCGCCGCTCGCACGCTCGACCTACTGGTCGACCCTGCCGAGCTGGAGGCCCGCCACGACGGCTGGGCACCGCTTCCCCCGCGGTACACCCGCGGTGTCCTCGCGAAGTACGCGAAGCTCGTCCGGTCCGCCGCCCAGGGCGCGGTCACGGGCTGAGCGCCGACCTCCACCCTCGCACCACGACGGCGGCGCCGTCCCCGCGGACCGCGCCGCTCCACACCAGAGGAAGTGCCATGCCCACGGAAGCCACTCCGCTCTCCGCCGCGGGGACGCGGCGCGCACCCGAGGTCCTGACCGGCTCCGGCGCGGTCCTGCGGTCCCTCGAACACCTCGGCATCACCGACGTCTTCGGGCTGCCGGGCGGCGCGATCATCCCGTTCTACGACGAGCTCATGGCCTCGACGGCCATCCGCCACGTCCTCGTCCGCCACGAGCAGGGCGCCGGCCACGCGGCCGAGGGCTACGCGGCGGCGTCCGGGAGGGTCGGGGTCGCGATCGCGACGTCGGGTCCGGGCGCGACGAACCTCGTCACCGCCATCGCGGACGCCTACATGGACTCCGTTCCGTTCATCGCGATCACCGGTCAGGTGTTCTCGACGCTCATGGGGACGGACGCCTTCCAGGAGGCCGACATCGTCGGCATCACGATGCCGATCACGAAGCACTCGTTCCTCGTCACGAAGCCCGAGGACATCCCGAGCACGCTGGCGGCGGCCTACCAGATCGCGACGACGGGACGTCCCGGTCCGGTGCTCGTCGACATCACGAAGGACGCCCAGCAGAACTCGGCGCCGTTCGTCTGGCCCCCGCGGGTCGACCTGCCGGGGTACCGCCCGGTGACCAAGGCGCACGGCAAGCAGATCGCGGCCGCGGCGCAGCTCATCGCCGAGTCGAGCAAGCCCGTGTTCTACGTGGGCGGCGGCGTCATCCGGTCCGGTGCGTCGGCGGAGTTGCTGCGACTCGCCGAGGCCACGCACGTCCCGGTGGTCACGACCCTCATGGCTCGCGGGGCGTTCCCCGACTCGCACCCGCAGCACCTCGGGATGCCGGGCATGCACGGCACGGTCCCGGCGGTGCTCGGACTGCAGGAGAGCGACCTCATCGTCGCGCTCGGGGCCCGGTTCGACGACCGCGTCACGGGCAAGATCGACGAGTTCGCGCCGGACGCCAAGGTGGTGCACGTCGACATCGACCCCGCCGAGATCTCGAAGATCCGGTTCGCCGACGTCCCGATCGTGGGCGACGCGAAAGAGGTCCTCACCGACCTCCTGGCCGCGTGGCAGGACGTCCCCGTCGCCGACCGCGCGTCCCTCGACGCCTGGTGGGAGCGCCTCGGACGGCTCCGTGAGCAGTTCCCGCTCGGGTACGCCGCCCCGCAGGACGGCCTCCTCGCGCCACAGGCCGTCATCCGCCGCATCGGCGAGCTCACCGGGCCGGAAGGCGTGTACGTGGCCGGGGTCGGTCAGCACCAGATGTGGTCGGCGCAGTTCATCCAGTACGAGCGCCCCCACGCCTGGCTCAACTCGGGCGGCGCGGGGACGATGGGCTACTCGGTCCCCGCCGCCATGGGCGCGAAGGTCTCGCAGCCCGACCGCGTCGTGTGGGCGATCGACGGCGACGGCTGTTTCCAGATGACGAACCAGGAGCTCGCGACCTGCGTCATCAACGACATCCCGATCAAGGTCGCGATCATCAACAACTCGTCGCTCGGCATGGTGCGACAGTGGCAGACGCTGTTCTACGACGGCCGGCACTCCTTCACCGACCTCGAGACGGGGCACGCGTCCCGACGGGTACCGGACTTCGTCAAGCTCGCCGACGCCTACGGTGCGCTCGGCATCCGCGTCGAGCGCGAGGACGAGATCGACGACGCGATCCGGCTCGCCCTCGCCACGAACGACCGGCCCGTCGTCATCGACTTCGTCGTCAGCCGCGACTCCATGGTGTGGCCGATGGTGCCGCAGGGGGTCAGCAACTCCGCGATCCAGCACGCACGCGACCTCGCCCCGAGCTGGGACGACGAGGACGCCGACATGACCGGGAGGCCCGCATGAGCCACGTCCTGTCCCTCCTCGTCGAGGACAAGCCGGGTCTGCTCACGCGCGTCGCCGGCCTGTTCGCGCGGCGCGGGTTCAACATCGAGTCCCTCGCGGTGGGGTCCACCGAGGTCGAGGGGTTGTCCCGCATCACCGTCGTGGTCGACGTCGAGGACCTGCCGCTCGAACAGGTGACGAAGCAGTTGAACAAGCTCGTCAACGTCATCAAGATCGTCGAGCTCGAGTTCTCGCAGTCCGTGCAGCGGGAGCACATGCTCGTCAAGGTCCGGGTGGACAACCAGACGCGCTCCCAGGTACTCGAGGCCGTCAACCTGTTCCGGGCGCGCGTCGTCGACGTCGCGACCGATTCCCTGGTGATCGAGGTCACGGGTGACCCGGGCAAGATCCAGGCGATCCTGCGCGTGCTGGAGCCGTACGGCATCAAGGAGCTCGCGCGGGCGGGCCTCCTCGGCATGGGCCGAGGCCCGAAGAGCATCACCGACCGCGTCCCCCGCGCGTAGTCGACATGACCCCGGGGCGGCACACCGCGGACCCCCGGACCGGACACACCGAACCGACAAGGAGAACCACCACCGTGACTGACATCGTCTACGACGCCGACGCCGACCTCTCGCTCATCCAGGGCAAGAAGGTCGCGGTCATCGGCTACGGCTCGCAGGGCCACGCGCACGCGCTCAACCTCCGCGACTCGGGCGTCGAGGTCGTCATCGGCCTGCAGGAGGGCTCCAAGAGCCGCAGCAAGGCCGAGGAGGCCGGGTTCACCGTGCACACCCCGGCCGAGGCGACCGCCTGGGGCGACGTCATCGTCATCCTGACGCCGGACCAGGTGCAGCGGCACGTGTACGCGGACGAGATCCAGCCGAACCTGACCGACGGCAAGGCGCTCGTGTTCGGGCACGGCTTCAACATCCGCTTCGGCTACATCCAGGCGCCCGAGGGCGTCGACGTCGTGCTCGTCGCGCCGAAGGGCCCGGGCCACACGGTGCGCCGTGAGTACGAGGCCGGCCGGGGCGTGCCCGTGATCGTCGCGGTCGAGGTCGACGCCTCGGGCCAGGCGTGGGACCTCGCCTGGAGCTACAGCAAGGCCATCGGCGGTCTGCGGTCCGGCGGCATCAAGACGACGTTCACGGAGGAGACCGAGACCGACCTGTTCGGCGAACAGGCCGTCCTCTGCGGTGGCACCTCGCAGCTCATCCAGTACGGGTTCGAGACCCTCGTCGAGGCGGGCTACCAGCCCCAGATCGCCTACTTCGAGGTCCTGCACGAACTCAAGCTCATCGTCGACCTCATCTGGGAGGGCGGGCTCACCAAGCAGCGCTGGTCCATCTCGGACACGGCCGAGTTCGGGGACTACGTCTCGGGCCCGCGCGTGATCGACCCGCACGTCAAGGAGAACATGAAGGCGGTCCTCGCCGACATCCAGGACGGCACCTTCGCCAAGCGCTTCATCGAGGACCAGGACGCCGGTGCGCCGGAGTTCACGGCGCTGCGCGAGAAGGGCGAGGGGCACCCGATCGAGGCGACCGGTCGCGAGCTGCGCAAGCTCTTCGCGTGGAAGCAGACCGACAGCGACTACGTCGACGGCTCGGCCGCCCGCTAGGCTCCTGCCAGCACTCGACGAGGAGGCGACGGTGCGCACCACGCGCACCGTCGCCTCGCGACGTGACCCGAACGACATGCAGCTCCTCTCCTCCAGCACCCCCGCGCACGCCGCCCTCCGGCCGGCGTCCTCGGCGCACCGATCGCACCCGCTGGGTCGTCCGTCGTGGTCAGTCGCGGCCTCCCGGCATGGGAAGATGCTCGAATGGCGGTGACGAGACGTGCGGTCCACATCGGCGCCGGCAAGATCGGGCGCGGATTCGTGGGCCAGTTCCTCGCAGCCAGCGGGTACGACCTCACCTTCGTCGACGTCGACGACCGCGTCGTCCGCGCCCTGAACGAGTCCGGCCGCTTCGTCGTCCACGAGGTCGGTGACGACCCCATCGACCGCGTGGTCGAGGGCTTCGCCGCCCTCAACAGCAAGCGCGAGCGCGACCGCGTGGTCGAGGCGATCGCCGGCGCGGACGTCGTCACGACCGCGGTCGGCGCGCGGACACTGCCCCTCGTGGCGCCGTTCATCGCCGAGGGACTGGCCGCGCGGCCGGCCGGAGCGGGCGTGGTCACCGTCGTGGCATGCGAGAACGCCATCAACGCCACCGACTCGTTGCACGCGAGCGTCCGGCGATCGCCCGCCCTCGAGGACCACGACATCGACGCGGTGTTCGCGAACTGCGCGATCGACCGCATCGTGCCGGAGCAGACCGGCGTGCTCGGACAGTCCGGCGGCCTCGACGTCGTCCTCGAGCCCTTCTACGAGTGGGTCATCGAGCGGACGCCGTTCTCCGGCGTCGACGCCGAGCCCCCGGCGATCCAGGGCGTCACGTGGGTGGACGACCTGCAGCCGTTCGTGGAGCGCAAGCTCTACACGGTGAACACCGCCCACGCGACCGCGGCCTACCACGGCTTCGTCCGCGGGATCCGGCTCATCCGCGAGGCCCTCGAGGACGACCTGGTCCGGGCCGAGGTCGACGGCGTCCTCGACGAGACCACCGCGTTGCTCGTCGCGAAGCACGGTTTCGACCCGGAGGAGCACCGCCGGTACGTCCAGGCGAACCTCGTCCGCATCGCCAACCCGCTCCTCCCGGACACGACGGCGCGGGTCGGACGCAACCCGCTCCGCAAACTCGGGCGTCGTGAGCGCTTCATCGGTCCCGCCGCGCAGCTGGCGGAACGCGGCATGCCGGTCGACCACCTGCTCGGCGCCGTCCGGGTCGCCCTCGAGTTCGACGACCCCGACGACCCGGAGTCGTTCGAGCTGCACGCGCTGCTGCGGTCCGGGGCGACCGCCCACGCCCTCACCGAGATCCTCACGGGACTCATGGAGAGCCACCCCCTGTTCCCGGCGGTCCGTTCGGTGGTCGCTTCTACACTGGAGTCATGACCACCCCGAAGGACGTCGGGTCCCCGCCGGACGGCGGTGCGGACCACGACGACGCCGAGGCCCTGAGCTGGGGTGCGGAGCAGGACGCCACCTACGTCGATGCACCGGCCAACGAACTCCGCGCACCGAGGGCGCCGCGGGCCCGCACCGGTGACGAGCCCCTCGCGTCCGGATCGCTCGTCGGTCTGGGCGTCCTCGGTGGGGTGTACCTGCTGTACACGGTGGCGTGGCTCGTCAGTGCGGGCGCGTTGCCGGTCGATCCCGGCACGTCCGCGGCGGCCGTCTTCTCAGAGGGCCTCCGGGTCCTCGCGATCATGGCCCCGGCCCTGTGGTTCGCGGCCACCCTGTGGCTCGGGCAGGGCCGGCGCCCGCGGACGCGGGTCCTCTGGCTCGTCGCGGGGGCGCTCGTGCTGTTCCCGTGGCCGTTCGTCCTGACGAGGAGCTTCGGGTGAGCGCGGTGCCCTCGGACGACACGTCGTCGTCGGCCGTTCCCGACACCACGGGCGTGACGCTCGGCAAGGTCGTGGTGTGGGTCGTCGCCGCCGTCCTGTTCGCGTACGTGCTGTGGCAGGCGATCGGCAACTTCGTCGGCGTGACGACCACCCTCTCGGCGAACAACGCGTTCCTCCGGCGCAACGGGGGCGATGCACTGCAGACGAGCGTGCCCTGGGTGGCCCTCGTCATCGACGTCGCCATCGCACCCGTCCTGTACGCGGTGGCGTGGTTCGTCACTCGGCGCACGGACCTCGTCCGGACGGTCGTCGTGTTCCTCGCGGCGTTCTGCGCGGTCGCGGCGCTCTGGTTCGACGTCCTCCAGTACGTCTCCGCGACGCTGCGCGTGGGCGGCTGACACCCGTCGTAACGCGCTCGGCCCGTCGATAGCATGGGATGCGCGTCGTCCCGCGTCGCGACCCCACCGCCCCCTCCCCGAAGGAACCCACCTGTGGCAAAGCCGGTCGTCCTGATCGCCGAAGAACTCTCACCAGCGACCGTCGAGGCTCTCGGGCCCGACTTCGACGTCCGGAACGTGGACGGCACCGACCGCCCCGCGCTCCTCGCCGCGCTGGCCGACGCGAACGCGATCCTCGTCCGATCCGCCACCAAGGTCGACGCCGAGGCGATCGCTGCTGCGCCGCACCTGCAGGTCGTCGCGCGCGCCGGGGTGGGTCTCGACAACGTCGACATCAAGGCCGCCACGGCTGCCGGGGTCATGGTGGTGAACGCGCCGACGTCGAACATCATCTCGGCGGCCGAGCTCACGGTCGGTCACATCCTCAGCCTCGCCCGGCACATCCCAGCGGCCCACGCATCGCTGTCGCAGGGGGCGTGGAAGCGTTCCGCCTACACGGGTGTCGAGCTCTACGAGAAGACCGTCGGCATCATCGGCCTCGGTCGCATCGGCGCCCTCATCACCGCACGGCTGCAGGCCTTCGGCGTCTCCGTGATCGCCTACGACCCGTACGTCACCCCGGCCCGCGCGCAGCAGCTCGGCGTCGAGCTCGTGTCACTCGAGGACCTCCTCCGCCGGAGCGACTTCGTCACGATCCACATGCCGAAGACCCCCGAGACCGTCGGGATGATCTCGGACGACCAGCTCGCCCTCATGAAGCCGACCGCGTTCGTCGTCAACGTCGCCCGCGGCGGCCTGATCGACGAGGCCGCCCTGCGGCGCGCGCTCACCGCGAACACCATCGCCGGCGCTGGCCTCGACGTCTTCGTCACCGAGCCGCCGACCGACGACGCCCTGACCGCGCTGCCGAACGTCGTCGTCACACCGCACCTCGGGGCCTCGACGGACGAGGCCCAGGAGAAGGCGGGCGTCTCGGTCGCGAAGAGCGTCCGACTCGCACTCGGCGGCGAGCTGGTGCCGGACGCGGTCAACGTCGCCGGCGGTGTCATCGACCCCTACGTGCGACCCGGCATCCCACTCGTGGAGCAGCTCGGGCAGGTGTTCGCGAGCCTCGCCGACACCTCGATCACGAGTGTCGACGTCGAGGTGCACGGCGAGCTCGCCGGGTTCGACGTGAGCGTCCTCCGGCTCGCGGCGCTCAAGGGCATCTTCACGAACATCGTCAGCGAGCAGGTGAGCTACGTGAACGCGCCGCTCCTCGCGGAGCAGCGCGGGATCACGGTGCGGCTCATCACGGACCCCGCCACCGCCGAGTACCGCAACGTGCTGACCATCCGCGGCGCCCAGTCCGACGGTCCGGCGATCAGCGTCTCGGGGACCCTGACGGGTCCGAAGCAAGTGGCCAAGCTCGTCGAGGTCAACGGCTACGACATCGAGGTCCCGCTCGCGCAGCACCACGTCGTCATGGTCTACACGGACCGTCCGGGGATCGTCGCGGTGTACGGCAAGGAGTTCGGGGACGCGGGCATCAACATCGCGGCGATGCAGATCGCCCGGCGTGCCGCTGGCGGCCAGGCGCTGAGCGTCCTCACCGTGGACTCGCCCGTGCCGAGCCCGATCCTCGAGCGCGTCCGCGCCGCGATCGACGCCGAGTCGCTGCGCGAGATCGACATCACCCTGTGACCGCGGTAGCACGACCAGGAGGCCCCGCATGACGGACACCATCGACCTCGCCGTGATCCGTGGCGACGGCATCGGCCCCGAGGTCGTCGAGGAGGCCCTCAAGGTCCTCGACGCCGCGGTCGGGCCCGACGCGGTCCGACGGACCGAGTACACCCTCGGGGCCGGGCACTACCTCGAGACGGGGGAGGTCCTGACCGACGACGACCTCGCCGCGATCGCCCGGCACGACGCGATCCTGCTCGGCGCGGTCGGGGGTGACCCCCGCGATCCGCGGCTCGCGGGCGGGATCATCGAGCGCGGTCTCCTCCTGCGCCTCCGCTTCGCCTTCGACCACTACGTGAACCTCCGACCGACGCGCGTCTACCCGGACGTCGCCTCCCCCCTCGCCGATCCCGGCGAGGTCGACTTCGTCGTGGTCCGCGAGGGCACCGAGGGGCCGTACGTCGGCAACGGCGGAGTGATCCGCAAGGGCACCCCGGCCGAGATCGCGACCGAGGTGAGCCTCAACACCGCGTTCGGCGTGGAGCGCGTCGTGCGGTACGCGTTCGACCTCGCCCGTCGTCGCCCTCGCCACCACCTGACGCTCGTGCACAAGAGCAACGTCCTCGTGCACGCGGGCGACCTCTGGCAGCGGACCGTGGCCTCCGTCGGGGCCGAGTACCCCGAGGTCACCGTGGACTACCAGCACGTCGACGCCGTGACCATCCACATGGTCCAGCGGCCCGGTGTGTTCGACGTCATCGTCACGGACAACCTCTTCGGCGACATCATCACCGACCTCGCCGGCGCGATCAGCGGCGGCATCGGTCTGGCGGCCTCGGGCAACATCAACCCGGACGGCACCTTCCCCAGCATGTTCGAACCGGTCCACGGGTCCGCGCCCGACATCGCGGGTCAGCAGCGGGCCGACCCCACGGCCGCGATCCTGTCCGTCGCGTTGCTGCTCGACCACCACGGTCGGACGGCCGAGGCCGAGACCATCACGCGGGCGGTCGAGGCGGACATCGCGGGCCGCGGCGCCACGTCGCGCTCCACGGCCGAGATCGGCGACGCGATCGCCGCGGCCGTCGCGCGTACCACCGCGGCCTGACCCCGGCGTCCCCCGAACCGACCGCTCCGTCCCCAGGAGACACCATGACCAGCACGACACCCACCAGCACCGACACGGCGTTCACCACGGCGTTCCGGACGGTCCCCTCCGCCGACCGCCGCGCGGCGGCCGAACGGGAGGCCATCCTCGCCGACCCGGGGTTCGGCAAGTTCTTCACGGACCACATGGCGACCATCCACTGGTCGGTCGAGTCCGGCTGGCACGACGCGAGCGTGCATCCGTACGGGCCCCTCGTGCTCGACCCGAGCGCGAGCGTGCTCCACTACGCGCAAGAGATCTTCGAGGGCCTCAAGGCGTACCGGCACGCCGACGGTTCCGTCTGGGGGTTCCGACCCGAGGCGAACGCTCGTCGGTTCCAGCGGTCCGCCGAACGCCTGGCGCTGCCGGAACTCCCGGTCGAGGACTTCGTGTCGGCCATCCGGCACCTCGTCGCGACGGACGTCGAGTGGGTGCCGTCGGCGGACGAGACGAGCCTGTACCTCCGGCCGTTCATGATCGCGACCGAGGCCTTCCTCGGGGTGCGCGCCGCGCAGCAGGTGGAGTTCCACGTGATCGCCTCGCCGGCCGGGGCGTACTTCACCTCGGGTCCCAAGCCGGTCTCGATCTGGCTGTCGACGCAGTACGGCCGCGCGGGCAAGGGCGGCACGGGAGCGGCGAAGACCGGTGGGAACTACGCGTCGTCGCTCCTGCCGCAGCAAGAGGCCTACGCGCATGGCTGTCAGCAGGTGATGTTCCTGGACTCGGTCGAGGGGCGGTACCTCGAGGAACTCGGCGGGATGAACGTCGTGCTCGTCCGGTCCGACGGCACGCTCGTCACCCCGGACTCCGACAGCATCCTCGAGGGCATCACGCGGGACTCGATCCTGCAGCTCGCGGAGGACCGCGGCCTGCGCGTCGAGCGCCGTCGCGTCGCCCTCGACGAGTGGCGCGACGGGGTCGCCGACGGCACGATCACCGAGGCCTTCGCGTGCGGAACGGCTGCCGTCGTGACCCCGATCGCCGAGTTGCGGGGCGAGGACATCACGATCGGGTCCCCGACCCAGGGTGCCGGCGAGCTCACGATGTCCCTGCGACAGGAGCTCACCGACATCCAGTACGGGCGACGCCCCGACCCGCACGGGTGGATGGTGCAGCTCACCGAACCGGGCGCGGCGTCCGTCGGCGACGCGGGCGACGATGCCCTCCGCTCCGCGGAGTCCGGGACCGACGAGGCAGCGGCTCAGTAGGGTCGACACGTGAAGATCGCACGGTTCAGCACCCCGGGGGAGGACCCCCGTTACGGCATCCTCGACGAGCGAGCGCTCGTGGTCCTGGCGGGCGACCCGCTGTACCAGGGGTTCGAGACGACGGGGGAGCGGGTGGACCTGCGGACCGCGACGCTCCTCGCTCCGGTGATCCCGAGGTCGAAGGTCATCGGGGTCGGGCTCAACTACGCCGAGCACGTGTCCGAGATGGATGAGCGCGCGGGGGAGGACCCGATCGTGTTCCTCAAGCCGAACACGGCCATCATCGGCCCGAACGACCAGATCCGCTTGCCGCAGGACGTGGGGCGGGTCGACCACGAGGGCGAGCTCGCCGTCGTGATCGGGTCCCTGGCGAAGAACGTCCGTCGCGAGGACTTCGCGGACGTCGTGCTCGGGTACACCGTGGCCAACGACGTGACCGCCCGTGATCTCCAAGCCCGCGACGGACAGTGGACCCGGGCGAAGGGCTTCGACACGTTCTGCCCGATCGGCCCGGTCATCGAGACGGACCTCGATCCGTCCGACGTCCGGTTGGAGACCCGCGTGGACGGCGACATCCGGCAGGCGGCGTCCACCTCGGAGATGATCCACGACATCCCGAGTCTCATCGAGTTCGTGTCCTCGATCTGGACCCTGCTGCCCGGGGACCTCATCCTCACCGGGACCCCGGCGGGTGTGGGCCCGATCAACGACGGCGAGATCGTCGAGGTCACGGTGTCCGGCATCGGCTCGCTGACCAACCCGGTCGTCGCGCGACGCTGACCCGACGCCGCCGAACCGAGCTCCGACGCCGCCGAACCGAGCCCCGACGCCGGCCGACCCGGCCCTCGACCCCGACACCGCCACGGTGCCGGGGTCGCGGCGTTCGCGGCTCCGCAGACCACGATCGGGGCGCGGAACCAGGAGCGGACAGCCCGGTGGTTGCATGGGACAACTTCGCGACACGCCCGGGATGTGGGGTGGTTTGCTGGGTGGTGGGGTGGTGCGTAAAGTAATCACTCGTCACCCCAAAGGTGCGGCGGAGCGGCCGGGACAGTGTCCCGGAGCG
>NZ_QKTQ01000025.1:0-24642 GCF_003234875.1 Curtobacterium sp. MCBD17_028
GTTCTGGGCCGGGGCTGGGATTCGCGGCTCTGCGGCCGTGGCGGCGGAGGTGGGGCCTCCAGGGCGGGGGTGACAATTCAGGAGTCCTGGTGCGCGGCGGGGGTGTGCCGTGCCTCCCGGCTCGGTGTTCCTGCGTTGTCGACCGCGGCGGTACGGGCAGAGCGGGGGACACTGGTGCGGCCTGGAACGGACCGGGGGGACGCAACCCGTCCTCTCGGGACCGCGCCCGCGCTGCCGACCGCCGGCCGCGCGCGCCCGCGCCTGCCGCCTCGCGCCCGCGCCTGCCGCCTGCCGCCTGCCGCGCGTACCCGCGCCTGCCGCCTGCCGCCTGCCGCCTGCCGCGCCTGCCGCCTGCCGCGCGTACCCGCGCCCGCCGCCCGCGCCCGCGCCCGCCGACCGCCGGCCGCGGGCGCCCGCGTCGGGGCGCGACAACGCCCGCGTCCGCGCGCCGCCGCTACTCGACCCCGATGTCCTCGTTCCAGAGCGTCGGCTCCTCGGCGATGAAGGTGCGCATCATGGCGACGAGGTCCGGGTCGTCCAGGATCGTGACCTCGACGCCCTGCTCCCGCAGCCAGTCGTGACCGCCGGAGAACGTCTCCGCCTCACCGATCACGACGCGGGAGATGCCGAACTGCTTGACGAGGCCAGAGCAGTACCAGCAGGGCGACAGGGTCGTGACCATCGTCGTGCCCGAGTAGCCGGGCTGCCGTCCGGCGTTGCGGAACGCGTTCGTCTCGGCGTGCATCGACGCGTCGTCGTCCTGCACGCGCCGGTTGTGGCCGCTGCCGAGCAGGGTGCCGTCGGCGGCGAACAGCGCGGCGCCGATCGGGATCCCGCCCTCGACGAGCCCCTGCTCCGCCTCGGCGCGGGCGACGGCCAGCTGCTCCTCGGCGGTCGTGAAGCGCGGCCCGGCGCCGACCGGTTCCGGGCCCGCCGCGGTGGCCGGGTCGTCCGCCACGGCACCGAGGCCGGACGCCGCTGCCGCGTCCTGCACCGATCCACCGGGGACCGCCGACGGGGCCGCGTCGCCGCTCGCTCCCTCGGCCGGGAGGCCCGTCACCGGGTCCCTGGGATCATCACCGGGATGCCGCACGGTCGGCTCCTGCGGCTCGGCCGGCTCCCGCGACTCGGCCGGCTCCCGCGACTCGGCCGGCTCCTCGACGTCGGTCATGCGACGTCGTCCGCGCCGTCGACGCCGATGACGGTGTCGGGCGCCTCGGCGAGCGGACCGCCGACGGCCGGCTTCGCGACGCGGAACAGCAGGAAGTACGCCACGAACGCGACGACGAACCCGACGAGCGGGGTGAGGTCGCCGACCGGGGTCGCCTTGGCGACGGGACCTTCGTAGAACGTCTGGTTCGAGAACAACCACACGGACAGCACGCCGCCGATGAGGAACGCGGTGATGCCCGCCCAGTTGCGGTACCGGACGCGGTCGGGGATGAACTGCGCGATGGACGTGCCGCGACGCAGGATCCGGTCGACGAACACGACCCCGAGCCAGGGCGCGATCCAGTAGGCGATGACGAGGAGGAAGTTCTCGTACTTCTCGCCGGCGTCGGGCAGGGCCCAGAGGGCGACGAAGAAACCGATGATGCCGAACCCGACGGCGACGATGGCCCGACGCAGTCCGAACCGGATGCGAACGCCCGCGGCGAGGAACGACATCGCGCCGGAGTAGATGTTGAGCGAGTTGGCGGCGATGGCGCCGACGGCGATCGCGATGAGCGTCAGGTCGCGAATCACGACCGGGAGGCTCGACGTGAACGACCCGGTCGGGTCGCCCGGGTCGAACCCACCGATGGTGACGGCTGCCGCGCCCGCCGCCATGAGGACGGTGCACGACACGAAGTCGCCGATGCCCGCGGCCCAGCCGGCGGTGCGGCGGGATGCGCTGGCGGGCAGGTACCGGGTGTAGTCGGACGCGTAGGGGTTCCAGCCGGCGGCGTAACCGAACGCCGCGCTCACGGTGAGGGTGAAGCCGGCGAAGGAGTAGCCCCCGCCCTTCGGGGTGTACTCGAGGTGGGCGTGGGAGAAGATCACGATCGTCGCGATGAGGAAGATGATCCCGAGGATGTACGACGCGTAGCGCTCGAACACCTGCACGAGGTCGTGGCCGACGAACGCCACGGCGACCTCGAGCACCACGACGATGATCAGCGCGAGCCACGTGCTCATGCCGGTGAGGGTCGACAGCGCCAGCGCGCCGGAGACCGAGTTCGTGGCGAACCAGCCCAGGCCGGCCATGATCGTGTTGATGCCCGCCGGCAGGATGTTGCCGAGGAACCCGAACGCGGTGCGGCTCAGCACGAGCTGTGCGAGACCCTCACGCGGTCCCCACGTCGACAGGATGCCCTGTGTCAGCGACCCGAGTGCGTTGCCGATGATGAGGGCGATCATCGCCCAGCGGAAGTCGAGCCCGAAGAACAGCACCGCGATGACGCCGACGTAGATCGTGGCGAACTCGAGGTTCGGCGCGGTCCAGGTGGCCGCGAGCTGCCACGGGGAGCCGTGACGGGCGGAAGCGGGGATGGCCTCGATGCCGCCGGGTTCGACGCGGCTCGGGCGGGCGTGCACGGGGGACGGTGCAGTGGTGGTCACTGAGGAAGCCTACGAGCGCCCGCGGCCGGCCGGGGTCGTGATGGCCGGTTCGTCACACGCTCTTTACACGGCGGCGCGAGGCCGTCGCCGGTTCCCAGCATGCTCCCAGCGCTCTCCAGTCGACTCTGAGCACGTGTACAGCGGGCGCGGCGGCCGTCGCCGTAGTGTCGGATGCCCCGACGGGCTCTGCTCGGCGGTCACACGAACGGAAGGCACACCATGGGATTCCTCGATCGACTGCTCGGGCGCGAGGACCGATCGCAGCCGGGCGGTGGACGACAGGCATGGCCGACGAACGCCGACCCGTACGGGCAGCAGTCCGCCGCGGGCTACCGCTACGGTCAGCAGTCGTACGACGTGCCGCCGGGTGCTGCGCGTACCGCCTCCGCGGGATCGTCGACGCCCCCGAGCGAGGACGAACTCGCGGTGGAGCGCTACCGCTACCTCCTGCGTACGGCACCGCCCGAGCGCATCGAGGACGTCCACGCCGAGGCCTTCGCCCGGTTGACACCCGAGCAGCGACGCATGGTGTTCGATGAGTTGTCGCGCACCGCGCCCGCCGGTGAGGCTCCTCGCGCCGACGACCCCCGCTCACTCGCGCAGGCCGCGACGCGGTCGGAGATCCGGCAACCGGGGACCCTCGAGCGGTCGCTCGGCGGTTGGGGCGGCGGGTACGGGGGTCGCGGCGCGTACGGCGGTGCGAGCGGATTCGGCGGGTTCGGCGGGTACGGGAGGTCCGGGTCCGGTTTCGGGAGCATGCTCGGTGCCTCGCTCCTCGGCTCCGTCGCGGGCTACGTCATCGGGTCGACGATCATGAGCGCCTTCCTGCCCGAGCCCGGCATGTTCGGTGAGCCGGTCGACGCGAGTGGGGCGGACGACGGGGGTGACGGCAGTGGTGACGACGGTGGCGGCGGGGGCGACGGCAGCGGGGATGACGGCAGCGGGGCGGACGGCACCGACGTCGGCGCGGACGGCGGCGGCTACGAGGCCGCAGGGTGGGACTCCGGATCGGGCCTCGACGCAGGGTCCGACTGGGGTGGAGGATTCGACCAGGACCTCGGCGGGTTCGACGTCTGAGGTCATCGGCCGCACCGGTTGCGCGGCCGCACACGAGGAACACCGGGAACACGCGTCGAAGGAGTCGCCGTGCCGTTCATCGAAGCCGTCGGGCTGACGAAGACCTACCGCGCGAAGACCGGGCCGGTCCATGCCCTGGCGGGGCTCGACCTCGCCGTGCCCGAGGGCAGCGTCACCGCGTTGCTCGGCCCGAACGGCGCGGGCAAGACGACCGCCGTCAAGGTCCTGACGACCCTCACGCGCCCGGACTCCGGACGCGCGACGATCGCGGGGACCGATGTCGTCGCGGAGCCCCAGCGCATCCGACGGCGCATCGGGGTGTCGGGTCAGTACGCGGCCGTGGACGAGAACCTGACGGGGTTCGAGAACCTCGACATGATCGGGCGGCTGTACCACCTGGGGCGGTCGGCTTCGCGTCGTCGTGCGCGGGAGCTCATCGAGGCGTTCGGGTTGACCGAGGCCGGCGACCGGCCCGTCAAGGGATTCTCGGGCGGGATGCGCCGGCGGATCGACCTCGCCGGCGCGCTCGTGGCGAAGCCCCCGGTGCTGTTCCTCGACGAGCCGACGACCGGCCTCGACCCGCGGAGCCGCCTCGGGCTCTGGGACGTCATCGAGGGCCTCGTCGCCGAGGGCACCACGGTGCTCCTGACGACGCAGTACTTGGAGGAAGCGGACCGGCTCGCCGACGACATCGCCGTGATCGACGGCGGCCGGGTGATCGCCCAGGGGACGGCGGACGAGTTGAAGAGCCGTGTGGGCGGGCACCGCGTGGTGGTCACGCTCGTGTCGGCGGACGACCGGGCGGCCGCGGCGGCAGTGCTCGAGCGGCACGGGGACGGATCCGTCGAGATCGTTGGGGACGGCCGGACCCTCTCGGTCGCCGTGCGGTCGGGCCCGTCGGCGCTCCGCGCCGCCCTGGCCGAGCTCGCCGAGGCGGGGGTGGACCTCCACGACGCCGGGATGCGACGTCCCACGCTCGACGACGTGTTCCTGCGCCTCACCGGGCACGCCGCGACGACGGAACCCGATGCCGACGCCGGGGACCCGACCACCGCGACGGACGCGACCACGGTGACCGGGCCTCCCGGGTCGGAGGACCGTGCGGCGTCGACGCCGGAGATCCCGGCCTCGTCGGGGACGGCACGGCGATGACCGCGACCGCGCAGCTCCCCGTCGTGCGCGACCGTCGCGTCGCGGGATGGTGCAACGACGGCTGGACCGTGACCCGGCGCAACCTCCTCAAGATCCGCCGCTCCCCGGACATGCTCGTGTTCGCGGTGCTGCAACCGATCATGTTCGTGTTGCTGTTCAGCCAGGTGTACGGCGGGGCGATCGCCGTGCGTGGTACCGACTACACGCAGTTCCTCATGGCCGGGATCTTCGCGCAGACCGTGGTGTTCGGCGCCACGTTCTCGGGCTACAGCATGGCCCAGGACCTGAAGGAGGGGATCATCGACCGGTTCCGGACCCTGCCGATGAGTCCGTCCGCCGTGCTCGTCGGGCGGACCAACGGGGACCTCGTCCTCAACGGGATCTCGGTCCTGATCATGATGCTCACGGGCCTGGCGGTCGGCTGGCGGGTGCACTCGTCGCCGGGGGAGTTCGTCGCCGGCCTCGTCCTGCTCCTCGCGTTCAGCTACGCGTTCAGCTGGGTGATGGCGCTGCTCGGCATGAGCGTCCGGTCGCCCGAGGTGATCAACAACGCGTCCTTCATGATCCTGTTCCCCATCACGTTCATCTCGAACGCGTTCGTGCCGAGCGACACCCTGCCGCTGGTGCTGCGGGTGTTCGCCGAGTGGAACCCGGTGTCGTCGCTCGTGCAGGCCGTCCGGCAACTGTTCGGCAACGTGGGGAGCAGCCCCGTCCCCGACGTCTGGACCATGCAGCACCCGGTCGCCACGGTGCTCGTCGGCATCGTGGTGCTGCTCGTCGTGTTCGTCCCCTGGAGCGTGCGGAAGTACGCCTCGATCAGCAAGCGGTAGGTCGCTGCGCTTCCCCAGGCGGGGACACCGCCCGCAGAATAGGCTGCTCGCGCCATGACGACGACCGACCCCCGCCCCTCCCTGCCGGGTCCCGGAGCAGCGGACCACGACGCCACCGAGCCGCGGCTCGACCGGAGCTCCCGCCTGCGGCGCTGGATGTTGCAGGGCGCCGAGAGCTCGGGCGCCCACGAGGGCCCCCACCAGGTCGAGGTGGAGCGCACCCACTCGTGGTGGCGCGTGATGTGTCTCACCGGTGTCGACTACTTCTCCACGCTCGGGTACCAGCCGGCGATCGCGGCGCTCGCCGCGGGCCTGCTGTCGCCGATCGCGACGGTGGTGCTCGTGCTCGTCACGCTGTTCGGCGCGCTCCCGGTGTATCGGCGGGTCGCGCAGGACAGCTTCCGCGGCGCCGGGTCGATCGCCATGCTCGAGAAGCTCCTGCCGTGGTGGGCGGGCAAGCTCCTCGTGCTCGTCCTGCTCGGGTTCGCCGTGACGGACTTCATGATCACGATCACGCTGTCGGCGGCGGACGCCACGGCGCACCTCGCCGAGAACCCGTACACGCCGCACTGGTTCACCGACATCCCCGTGCCCCTGACGCTCGCACTCATCGCCCTGCTCGGCGTCGTGTTCCTCCGCGGGTTCCGCGAGGCGATCGGCATCGCCGTGGTGCTCGTGTCCGTGTACCTCGTCCTCAACCTCGTCGTGGTCGCCGTGGCGCTCGTGCACGTGCTGAGCCGTCCCTCCCTGGCCACGGACTGGTGGTCGGGACTGACCGCACAGCACGCCGATCCACTCGCGATGATCGGGATCGCGTTGCTCGTGTTCCCGAAGCTCGCGCTCGGTCTGTCCGGGTTCGAGACCGGGGTGTCGGTCATGCCGCAGGTCGACGGCGGGAACGGTGACGTGCCGGGGAAACGCCCGGAGGGGCGGATCCGGGGGACCCGGCGCCTCCTCACCACTGCCGCGCTCATCATGAGCTCGTTCCTCATCCTGTCGAGCGTCGTCACCACGTTCCTCATCCCGCAGAAGGAGTTCCAGCCGGGTGGTGAGGCCAACGGCCGAGCGCTCGCCTTCCTGGCCCACGAGTACCTGGGGAGCGTCTTCGGGAGCGTGTACGACGCCTCCACCATCGCGATCCTGTGGTTCGCGGGCGCGAGCGCGATGGCGGGCCTGCTCAACCTCGTTCCGCGGTTCCTGCCGCGCTACGGGATGGCACCGCAATGGGCGCGAGCCGTCCGGCCGCTCGTGCTCATCTTCACGCTCATCGCGTTCGCCATCACCCTGATCTTCAAGGCGGACGTCGACGCCCAGGGTGGTGCCTACGCCACGGGGGTGCTCGTGCTCATCACGAGTGCATCGGTCGCCGTGACCCTGTCGGCACGGCGGAAGCGGCAGCGGGGCCGGACCATCGCGTTCGGCGTCATCACGCTCGTGTTCGGCTACACCACCGTGGCGAACGTCATCGAACGCCCCGACGGCGTGCGGATCGCGGCGGTGTTCATCCTGGCGATCGTCGTCGTGTCGCTGCTCTCGCGGGTGCGCCGGTCGTTCGAGCTCCGGGCATCGTCGATCGAGCTCGACGCCGTCGCGCAGCAGTTCGTCGTGGCCGATGCCGACCAGTTCGGGCAGGTGTGCATCATCGCGAACGAGCCGGACGACGGGAGCGCCGAGGAGTACCGGACCAAGGGCAAGATCGAGCGTCGGTCGAGCGGCATCCCCGCGCGCGTCCCGACGATCTTCCTCGAGGTGTACCCGGCGGACTCGTCGGACTTCGAGGAGGACCTCAAGATCGAGGGCGTCGTCAAGCACGGCTTCCGGATCCTCCGTGTGCGCTCGGGCACCGTTCCCAACACGATCGCGTCGACGCTCCTCGCCGTCCGCGACCTCACCGGCGTCGTGCCGAGCATCTACTTCGCGTGGACCGAGGGCAGCCCCATCCGCAACATGGTGCGCTTCCTGTTCACCGGCGCCGGCGAGGTCGCACCGGTCACGCGCGAGGTGCTCCGCGAGGCCGAGCCGGACGTCGCCCGCCGTCCCGTCGTCCACGTGTCCTGAGGCGCAGCGCGGGTGCTCACCATCGCCCGCGGTGCGCAACTCAGGAAGGCGGGCCGGGTGGCGGGCTCGTGGCGTGCCTCCCGGGCCCGTGTTCCTGATCTGTCACCTGCCGGCGCTGTGCTGGGGCGGAGGCCGCGGCGGGCCGCGGGTGCGCCGCGGCCGGCGCCGGGCAGTGCCGCGGCCGGCGCCGGGCAGTGCCGCGGCCAGGGCCGGGCTGTGCCGCGGCCAGGGCTGGTGCCGGAGCCGGGAGGCGCGGGTCGGGGTCGGCTGGTCGGCGCGCGTCGTCGATGGGGGTGAAGCGGGCGCGGTGCGGCCGTCGTCATGGGTGGCCGATTCAGGAACGCGAGCGGCCGGCGGTGCCGCGGCGTCCCTCCCGGTGTCGTGTTCCTGATCCGTCGTCCGCGGCGCGGCGCGGCGCGGGCTGGGCAGGTCGGCGCAGGTCGGGAGGTGGGGACGTGGCGGGCCCGGCGCGTCCGTCGCCATGGTGTGGCCAAATCAGGAATGCGAGCCCGTTGGTGGCTCCGCAGCGCCCCTCGCGATGCCCGCTTCCTGACTTGTCGCCGGCGGCGGCAGCAGCGGCTACCGCGCGGGGACGTCGGTTCAGGAAAGCGGGTCGGGTGGCGGGCCCGTGGCGTCCCTCCCGGCGTCCGGTTCCTGATTCGTCGTCCGCCAGCCGTCGGGAGGTGCGGCGTGCGCCCGGTACGTCGTGGACGCGCAGGGCGCGGTACGTCTGGTCGCCGGAGGCGGACAACTCAGGAGAACGGGTGGGGTGGCGGGCCTGTGGCGTCCCTCCCGGCGTCGTTTTCCTGAATTGTCTGCCTGGCAGCTGCTGGCTACCGGAATCCGCGCGCGACGGCCGTACCACGGGCAGCGCCAATGGACCGCGCGACGCCGCCGCTACGCAGCGCCGCCGGGCCGCGCGCCGCCGCCGCTACGCGTCCGCGCCGGTGATGCGGTCCCGCACCTTGCGCCGGAGCACCTTGCCGATCATCGAGCGGGGCAGGTCCTCGACCACCACGACGCGACGCGGCACCTTGTACGGGGCGAGGTGCTCCCGGGCGTACTCACGGAGCGCGTCGGCCGAGAACGTGGCGGGGTCGGTGGGCACGACCGCCGCCACGACCTGCTCGTTGCCGCCCGTGGTGATGCCGACGACGGCGACCTCGCGGACCAGGGGGGAGCGGATGAGCGTGTCCTCGACCTCGGACGGCGAGACGTTGAAGCCGCCCGTGATGATGAGTTCCTTGAGGCGGTCGACGATCGACACGAAGCCGTCCTCGTCGATCGAGACGATGTCACCCGTGCGGAACCAGCCGTCGGCCGTGAACGCCTCGTCCGTGGCGTCTGCGCGCCCCCAGTAGCCCTGGAACACCTGCGGACCCTTGACGAGCAGCTCGCCCGGCTGCCCGACCGGGACGTCCTTCGAGGGGTCGTCCGGGTCGCCGACGCGGATGTCGGTCGACGGGAACGGGAGGCCGATCGTGCCGAGACGCCGAGCGTCGGAGACCGGGTTCGCCATGATGACGGGGGACGTCTCGGACAGGCCGTAGCCCTCGACCAGGACGCCGCCGGTCTTGGCCTCCCACGGCTCGATGACGGCCTGCGAGAGCGGCATGGCACCCGAGATGCCGATCTCGATGCCCCGCAGCGAGACCTTCTTGCCAGCGGCGTGCTCGAGTCGGGCGTAGATCGGCGGTACCGCGGGCAGGAACGTCGGCGGATGGCGCTTCATCGCGGCGAGCACGAGCTGCGGATCGAACGCGGGGAACAGCACGAGCCGCGACGCCATGCTCATCGCGAACGTCAGGCAGAGCGTCAGGCCGTAGGCGTGGAACATCGGCAGGATCGCGTAGACGACGCTGTCACCGGGCTTGATCTGGGGGATCCACGCCCGCGCCTGCGCCGCGTTCGCCAGGAGGTTCCGGTGCGTCAGGACCGCGCCCTTCGGGTTCCCCATCGTGCCGGACGTGTACTGGATGAGCGCCGTGTCGGTGGTCGCCGGGCGGGGGTGCCTCCGGGAGAGCCGGCGGCCGTCGACGAGCGACTCCCAGCGCGTCGTCCCGCGGACCTTCGTCGTCAGCTTCGCACGGGACTCGCGCGCCTTCGCGACGGGGAGCGCGAGCGCCGCCCGGGTGGACCGGGGCATCGCACGCGTCATGTCGACCGAGACGATCGCGTCGAGCGCCAGGTCGATCGGGAAGTCCTGGAGCGTCGCCACCGCCTTGTCCCACGCGATCGCCACCTTGGCGCCGTGGTCCTCGAACTGGTGCCGGAGTTCCCGCGGCGTGTAGAGCGGGTTGTGCTCCACGACGATCGCGCCGAGCCGGAGCACCGCGTAGAACGCGACGACGTGCTGCGGGCAGTTCGGCAGGACGATGGCGACGCGGTCGCCCGCTCCGACCCCGAGCTGCTGCAGTCCGTGGGCCGCGCGCTCGATCTGCGCCTGCAGTTCCCGGTACGTCGTCGTCGCGCCGAAGAACTCGAGGGCGACGTTGCGCGGGTAGCGGGCCGCGGAGCCCTCGACGAGGTCGAGCAACGACCCGGTGGGCTCGTCGATGTCGAACGGGACTCCAGGGGCGTAGCTGCGCTGCCAAGGCCGTGGCGTGTCGGTGCTCACCCGTTCACCCTAGAGGCGGCCCGATGCCCGCGCTCAGGCGACTCCCCGGCGTGCGAGGGACGATCCCTGCATGGTTTCCCTGGCCACGGCGATGCGCGATCGCCTCAACGCCACGTTCACGGGCAGCGCCACCGAGCGGCCCCAGTGGATCGGCGATCTCGAGCACGGCACCGACGAGGGCTTCTTCGGCCCCGACTCCGCGACGTGGGCGGTGCACGGCGGCATGTCCACCATCGTCGCGGGCGTGCGGGCGCTCCTCGTGCAGGCGCTGCACCCGGGGGCGCTCGCCGGGGTCGCCGACCACTCCCGCTACCGCGAGGACCCCTTCGGCCGACTCGCGGGCACCATCCGCTGGATCTACACCGTCTCGCACGGCGACACCGCGACGGCGACGGCCGCGAGCGAGTGGGTCCTCCGGCTGCACGAGCGGGTCCGAGGCGAGTTCACGGACGCCCACGGCGTCACCCGTCCCTACAGCGCGAACGACCCGGACCTCCTCCGCTGGGTGCACCTGGCGTTCGCGGACTCGTTCCTGCGGACGGCCGAGCTCTGGGGCGAGCGCATCCCCGGCGGCGCCGACGCCTACGTGCGCGAGTGGGCGACGGCAGGGCGACTCATGCGCGTGGACGGGCCGCCGGAGTCCGACGAGGAACTGCGCGCCCAGCTCGACGGGTACCTCGACCGCGGGGACCTCGCCGTCACGGACCGCACGCACGAGGTCGTCTCGTTCATCCGGAACCCGCCCCTGTCCCGGATGCTCCGGCCCGGGTACCGCGTGCTGTTCGACGGCGCGGTGGCGTCGCTCGACCCGCGGCACCGGAAGCTCCTCGGCCTCCGGGCGCCGGGCGTCGGACCGCTGCCCGCACCGGCGATCGCCTCGACGCGGCTCGTGCTCGACGGCATCGGCAGGGTGCTCGGTGGGCGGAGCGGTACCGAGCGGGTCGCCCTGGCACGCGTCGACCGGCTCCGCGCGGAACAGCAGGCGGCCTGACGGACGTGGGCCGCGCCTCCCGACCGGACGGCCTGGAGGCGCGGGTCGGCCTGACGGACGCGGGCCGCGCCTCCCGACCGGACGGCCTGGAGGCGCGGCCCACGACCGCGACGGACGCTCAGAACCCGGAGGGGTACCGGGGCGTGTAGGGCTCCTCGAGCCGAGCGATCTCGTCGGTGGTGAGCTCGAGCTCCACGCCCGCGACGGCGTCGTCGATGTGGTGTTCCTTGGTCGCACCGATGATCGGGGCCGTGATCGAGGACTTGCCGGCCACCCAGGCGAGCGCGACCTGCGCCATGGTGACCCCGCGCTCCGACGCGATCGCGGCGACCGCGTCGACGATCGCCTTGTTCGACTCCTCGCCCTGCTTGTAGAGCGTCTTGCCGAACTCGTCCGTGCCCTCGCGCTTCGTGCCGCCCTCACCCCAGGGGCGGGTGACCTTGCCGCGGGCCAGGGGGCTCCACGGGATCACGCCGACGCCGGTGGCCTCGCAGAAGGGGAGCATCTCGCGCTCCTCCTCGCGCTCGAGCAGGTTCACCTGGTCCTGCATCGACACGAACTTCGTCCAGCCGTGCCGCTCGGCGACGTGCTGCATCTCGGCGAACTGCCACGCCCACATGCTCGAGGCGCCGATGTACCGTGCCTTGCCGGACTTGACGACGTCGTGCAGGGCCTCCATCGTCTCCTCGATCGGCGTGTTCGGGTCGAAGCGGTGGATCTGGTAGAGGTCGACGTAGTCGGTGCCGAGCCGCTGCAGCGAGGCGTCGATCTCGTGCATGATCGACACCCGGCTCAGGCCGGCGCCGTTGCGGCCCTCGCGCATGCGGTTGAACACCTTGGTGGCGATCACGACCTCCTCGCGCGGAGCGAGCTCCTTGAGGACGGTGCCCGTGATCTCCTCGCTCGAGCCGAGGGAGTACACGTTCGCGGTGTCGAACGTCGTGATGCCCGCTTCGTACGCGCGGCGGATGAACGGGCGGGCGTCGTCGAGGCCGACGCTCCACTCGTGCGAACCCCTGGCGGGGTCCCCGTAGCTCATCATGCCGAGCACGACGGCGCTGATCTCGAGTCCCGAGTTGCCCAGTCGGACGGTCTTCATGCGGTGATCCTCTCGTCGCGGCCGGTGACGGCGAGCAGCCGCGTCTGCAGCGGGGCGTCGTCGTCGACCTGGATTGGTGCGTCGTAGAGACCGCTCGCGGCGAGCGAGTCGATCTGGGGTTCGAAGACGGTCCACACGGCCTGGACGAGTTCGAGCGGCAGGTGCTCGTCCGAATGCGTGGCGCGGGCGAGGTCCCACGTGTGGATCGTGATGTCGGAGGTCTGCTCGGCGAGGTACTCCGCGGCGGGCACCGTGTCCGTCGCCAGGTGTACGGGGGTGTCGTCGGGCGCGTTCCGCCAGGCCTCCGTCGCGGCGGCGGAGAACCGGGTCCACGCGGCGACGAGGTCCTCGCCGATCGGCTCGAGCTCGTCGTGCGCCTGTTCGTGGTCGTGGCCGGCGAGCAGGTGTGGGATCCACCGCTGCTCGTCGATGACGTGGGTGACGAGGTCGCGCGTCGACCACTCGGTGTCGGGCGTCGGGGCGTCCCAGTCGGTGACCTGCTCGAGGCGACGGCCGAACTCGGCCGCCGCGAGCGCCTGCAGGGTGATCCAGTCGAAGGCCATGGTCGGGCTCCTGTCTCGGGTCCTGGTGCGGGATGCGGTGCCTGCGGGGCAACGTGCCCGGCGGGCGGCGTGTTCCCCGCGGTCTCGGCCCGGGCGCGTCCTGCTGGTCGGGCGTCACCACGCTACTCGTGCAGTGGGTGCGGTGGGTGGCGGGGGTGCGGTGGGTGTGCGCGGATGCGGTGGCGTCGGTGGTTCGCCATGGGCGCCGGCGAGCCGGGGCGCTGGTGCGCTGGTGCGCTCGCTCGCGCGCTGGTGCGCTGGTGCGCTGCTGCGCTGGTGCGCTGGTGCGCTGGTGTGCTCGTGTGCTCGTGCGCTCGTGCGCGCCTCGCACGCGCGTGCGCGACGCGGGCTGCCGGCCATGTCGCGTCGACAGATCAGGAACACGCGGTCGGGAGGGACGGGTCGGGGCTGCCGCGGACCTCCTGTCCTGCGTTGTCACCAGGCTGCCCGCACGCCGGTGGGGGAGGGCCGCGGGGCGCCGCCGACGGTTCGGAGGAGGTGCAGCGTGCGCGCGCGGGTGGGCAGCGGTGCAGCGAGAGCGTGTCCAGCAGATCTCCGTCCGGTCGACGACTCAGGAATCCTCGGCCGGGAGGGGCGTGGCGGCTCCGTCCCCTGCCTTCCGTCCTGAGTTGTCGGTGGCGGAGCGGGGCCCGCATCCGCGGCGGGATGGGAGCGGCGCCCGCGTTGCGTCGACGGTCCAGGCGTGCGCTGCTTGGAGGGACGCAGCAGGGCCGCCGCGAGCCTCCCGTCCTGCACGTCGCCGGACCTGGAACGGATTCGGACCCCGGCCCGGACCCCCAACCCGGCCCGGACCCGGACCCCGGCCCGGACCCCGGCCCGGACCCGGACCCGGACGCGGCGGAGCCCCGGCGCGCGCACGCGTCGGGGCTCCGTGTCCCGGTGGGCCGGCGGCCCCGAGGGAGGTGACTCAGGCCGCCTGGAGGACGAGCTGGATGTCGAGGGTGATCGTGACGTCGTTGCCGAGGGTGAACCCGCCGGCCTCGAGCGCCGCGTTCCAGTTCACGCCGAACTCGGTGCGGTCGATCTTCGTGGTGGCCTCGGCGCCGAGCTTGGTCTGGCCGTAGCCGTCGGTGGTGATGCCGCCGAGCTCGGTGTTCAGCGTGACGGGCTTGGTGACGCCGCGGAGGGTGAGCTCGCCGTCGATGAGGAGGTCGTCGCCGTGCTCCCGGATGCCCGTCGAGCGGAACACCATCTGCGGGTGCTCGTCCGCGGCGAAGAAGTCGCTCGTCGCGAGGTGCTGGTCGCGGGCCTCCTGGCCGGTCTTGACGCTGGCGATGTCGATGGTCGCCTCGATGGTCGACTCGAGCGGGTTCTCGGCGGTGACGGCGGTCACGTCGAAGGTCTGGAACGTGCCCTTGACCTTGCTGATGGCGAGGTGGCGGACGGAGAAGCTGACCTCGGAGTGGGTCGGGTCGAGCTTCCAGGTGCCGGCGATGTAGCCGGGGATGGCGGCGGCGGTGATGGCCATGGAGTTCTCCTCGTGGTGCTGGGACGTTCGTCGCGGCCCGGTGACCGCTGGTCGATGCAAGCGCATCGGTCGGCAGTCTAACCCGGGATCGCCGAAAAAGGTTGTAGCGACTACTAAATGGTCGGGACGGGCGTGTCGCCGTGCGACCCGACCGCGTGGATCAGGCCGGACGGGAGGTCGGGGAGACCGACTTCGACGCGTCGCGCTCCGCGATCGAGCCGATGGCGTCGTCGATGCGCTGCATCGCCTCGGCGTCGAGGGTCACCCCCGCCGCGACGACGTTGTCGACGACCTGCTGCGGCCGGGAGGCCCCGATGATGGCCGACGCGACGTTGTCGTTCTGCAGGACCCACGCGATCGACAGCTGCGCCATCGACAGGCCGAGGTCGTCCGCGATCGGCTGCAGGGCCTGGACGCGCTCGAGCACGTCGTCGCGCATCCAGCGCGAGATCATCTGCGCGCCGCCCTTCTCGTCCGTCGCGCGGGAGCCCTCGGGGAGCGGCTGACCCGGCTTGTACTTGCCCGTCAGCACACCCTGGGCGATCGGGGAGAACACGATCTGCGACAGCCCGAGCTGCTTCGAGGTCGGGATGACCTCGCCCTCGATCACGCGCCAGAGCATCGAGTACTGCGGCTGGTTCGCGATGAGCTGGAACCCGAGCTGCTGGGCGAGCTCGTGTCCGGCGCGGATCTGGTCCGCGGTCCACTCGGAGACACCGATGTAGAGCGCCTTGCCCTGCCGCACCACGTCGGCGAAGGCCTGCATGGTCTCCTCGAGGGGCGTCTCGTGGTCGTAACGGTGCGCCTGGTAGAGGTCGACGTAGTCGGTCTGGAGGCGCTGCAGCGAACCGTCGATCGACTCGAGGACGTGCTTGCGCGAGAGGCCGACGTCGTTGTGCCCCTTCGGGCCGGTCGGCCAGTACACCTTCGTGAAGATCTCGAGGGACTGTCGCCGCTCACCCTTGAGCGCCTCGCCGAGGACGGTCTCGGCGGCTGTGTTCGCGTACGTGTCCGCCGTGTCGAACGTGGTGATGCCGGCGTCGAGGGCCGCGCGCACACACTGCGTCGCGACGTCGTTCTCGACCTGCGACCCGTGGGTGAGCCAGTTGCCGTAGGTGATCTCGGAGATCTTCAGTCCGCTGTTGCCGAGGTATCGGAATTCCATGCTCCGGACGCTACCGGAACGGTACCGATCCGGCGCTCGGGAGGGCGCCCCGGGCCTCCCGGCCGACCTGCCGGCGTGTGTCGGGGATGTGAACGTCGGGTGACGCGGCCCTGGCAATGGCCTGCACATGTCTGTACCCGGCCCAAACCGTCGCGGGGACCACCCTCGAATGGGTGTCATGACCCGAGCAACCACCCCCGTCCAGGGGCGACCCGTTCAGGGGACGGCGGACGTCCTCGTGGAGGCGGTGACCGGAGGCGTACCCGTCGTCCCACGGTCCCGTCCCCATGCGGTGCGCCTCCCGCCGGCCGTGCGTCGGCGCCCCCTGCCCTCGGTTCGTCGGCGCCTCCCGAAGGCCGCGGCCGTCCGGGAACTCGCGTCGTTCGGAGCGGTCGGTGGCGTGTCCTTCGTGGTCGACGTGGGCGTCTACAACCTGCTCCGCGCCACGGTGCTCGACGACAAGCCCGTCGGCGCCAAGATCGTCTCCGTCGCCGTCGCGACCCTCGTCGCGTGGCTCGGCAACCGGTTCCTGACGTTCCGGTCCCAGCGGACCGCGAACCGTCGGGAGACGGCTCGCGAAGGTGCCCTGTTCGTCCTGTCGAACCTCATCGGGCTCGGCATCGCGACCGGGTGCCTCTTCGTGTCCCACTACCTGCTCGGTTTCACCTCGACCCTCGCCGACAACGTCGCCGGCAACGGAGTCGGCCTCGTGCTCGGCACGATCTTCCGCTTCGTCGCCTACAAGGCAGTCGTTTTCCGCATCAAGGAGGCACCGGTTGATGAATGACACAGCAGTCGCGGCGCTCGCGTCGATCTCGCGCATCACGGCGGCGGGCCCGCTGTTGAAGCCGAGTCACGACGCGCCCGCGACCGACACCCCGAACCGCGGCACCACGTCCGTGCCGACCGGCGGTTCCGGGTCCACCCACCACGCGGTGTGGAGCCTGGGGGAGTGGATCGGGTACTCGGCGCTCATCGCCGTGTCGATCCTCCTGACCGTGGTGGCATTGTCGACCCTCTGGTGGATGCTGCACGCGTGGCGGTCGCGCGAGGCGCTGCGGCAGACCAGCTTCAGCCAGAGCCCTCGTCCCGCGGCCCACCGGTTCACGCTCCTGGTGCCCGGACGGCACGAACAGGACGTCATGGGCGAGACGCTCGACCAGCTCGCCCGGCAGGACCACCCCGATTTCGAGATCATCGCGATCGTCGGCGAGGACGACCCCGAGACCGACGCCGTCGTCCGGGCCGCCGCCCGACGCCACCCGGACCTCATCCGGGTCGTGGTCGACGACACCGCCCCGAAGAACAAGCCGAAGGCGATGAACCTCGCCCTGCAGTACGCGACCGGCGACGTCGTGGGCGTGTTCGACGCGGAGGACGAGGTGTACCCCCACCTGCTCACGCTCGTCGACTCCCGGTTCCAGGAGACCGGCGCCGACGTCGTGCAGGGCGGCGTGCAGCTCATGAACTTCCGGTCGAGCTGGTGGAGCCTGCGGAACGTCCTCGAGTACTACTTCTGGTTCCGGTCCCGCCTGCACTTCCACGCCGAGTCGAAGTTCATCCCCCTCGGCGGCAACACCGTGTTCGTCACGAAGGAACGCCTCGACTGGTCGAACGGCTGGGACGCCGGCTGCCTCGCCGAGGACTGCGAGCTCGGCGTGCGGCTCTCCGCCGACGGCGCCAAGGTGGTCGTCGCCTACAGCCCGGAGGCGGTCACCCGCGAGGAGACCCCGCCGACCTTCGCGTCCCTCCTCAAGCAGCGCACGCGCTGGAACCAGGGGTTCCTGCAGGTGCTCGGCAAGGGGGAGTGGAAGCAGCTCCCGAGCGCGAAGCAGCGGTTCTTCGCCCGGTACCTGCTCACCATGCCGTTCATCCAGGCGGCGACGGGGCTCCTCATCCCGCTGAGCGTCCTCATGATCGTGTTCGTCAAGGTGCCGACGGTCATCGCGCTCATCAGCTTCATCCCCGTCGCGCCCACCCTGATGCTCCTGGCCGTCGAGGTGGTCGGGCTCAACGAGTTCGGCCGCATCTACCAGGAGAAGGTCCGCATCCGCGACTACGTCAAGCTCGTCGTCGGCCTCGTGCCGTACCAGATCTTCCTCGCCGCCGCCGCCGTCCGGGCGGTCGTCCGGCACCTGCAGGGTCTCAACGCCTGGGAGAAGACCGAGCACACGAACCAGCACCGTCCCGCCGCCGTCCAGGGCTTCGCATCCGCGGTGACCCAGGACGTGGCGGCACCGACCAGCTCGCACGGCGTCCTGGCGATGGCCGGCGCGGACACCACCCGAGGAGGCGACCGATGACCGCGAGCGCGACACACACCCCGGCGGCCGGCAGCATCGGGACCGGTCGTGCCCTCCGTGACCAGTCGCTCATCGCGACGTGGGTCGCCCGGCACGGAGCGAGTCTCGTCTGGGTCGCCCCGCTCCTGGCGATCACCGCGGTGGTGCAGGCGTGGAACATGACCGGGACCCCGCAGCGCATCGACGACGAGGGCACCTACACGGCGCAGGCCTGGGCCATCGGCCACCTCGGCGAACTGACGCACTACACGTACTGGTACGACCACCCGCCGCTCGGCTGGATCCAGATCGCCGGGTACACGCAGCTGACCGGAGCGTGGCTGCGCTACCCGTACGCGGTCGACGCCGCTCGCGAGGCCATGGTGTTCTTCGCCGTGGTGTCCGCCGCGCTCCTGTTCGTCCTCGGACGCAAGCTCGGGCTGTCGCGGGCGGGCGCCACCGTCGCCGGGCTGCTCTTCGCGCTGTCCCCGCTCGCCGTGCAGTACCACCGCACGGTGTACATCGACAACGTCGCGACGCCGTGGCTCATCGCCGCGTTCGTGTTCGCCCTGAGCCGACGACAGCAGCTCGCCGGTTTCACCGCGGCGGCCGCGTGCCTCGGGGTCGCGGTGCTGAGCAAGGAGACCTACCTGCTCGCGTTGCCGTTCGTCGCCTGGATCGCGATCCGCCGCGCCGACCCCTCGACACGGCGGTACGCACTGAGCGTCGCCGGCGCCGTGCTCGCCATCATCGGCGGCGGGTACATCATGCTCGCCGCGGTCAAGGGCGAACTCCTGCCGCGCTCCGGTCAGGTCAGCCTGCTCGACGGCATCACGTACCAGCTCGGCTCCAGGAACGCGAGCGGATCGATCTTCGACCCGTCGAGCCTGGCGTCGAAGGCGGTGTCCCAGTGGTGGGACCTCGACCCCGTGTTCATCGTGTTCGGCTCGGCCGCAGCGGTCGTCGGGCTGTTCCTGCGCCGGGTCCGGCCGATCGCCGCGCTCCTGGTGTTCCTGCTCGCGATGATGTTCCGACCGAACGGCTACCTGCCGGTCCCGTACGTCATCATGCTCATCCCGATCGGTGCGGTCCTCGTGGCGTACACCGCCGAGCGTGCGGTGATCGCCGTCATGGGTCTGGGACGCCGTCGGGTCCGCGCTCGTCGGGCGGTCGGGCTCACCTGGCTCGTCGCGTGCGCCGCCGCCCTCGTGGTGGCCGTCCCGCTGTGGACCGTGCAGCTCCGCGGGTTCTTCCTCGCCGACCTGGACAAGCCGATGCAGCAGGCCGAGAACTGGGTCGGCGGCAACGTGCCGAAGAGCTCGCGGCTGCTCGTCGACGACGCGATGTGGGTGGACCTCGTCCACGACGGCTTCGCCCGCGACAACGTCATCTGGTACTACAAGCTCGACACCGACGGCGCGGTCGAGCGGCAGTCGCCAGACGGGTGGCGCGACTCGGACTACGTCGTCACGACGGACTCGATGCGCACCGGCGGCACGAGCTCGAAGGACGTCCACGCCGCCATCGCGAACTCGAGCATCGTCGCCTCGTTCGGCACCGGCGACCAAGAGGTCGACGTGCGCCGCATCCACTCCGAGGGCCACACTGCAGCACGGACGGAGATCACCCGTGCCGCGGACGTCCGGAAGACGCTCGGCACGCAGCTCGCGCGGAACCCGGGCCTGCACGCCACCGACGAGGCCGCGAGTCAGCTGCGCGCGGGCCAGGTCGACCAACGGGCGATCCTCGTGCTCGGTCAGCTGCTCGCCGCGCAGACCGTGCGCCTCGACACGTTCACGCCGCTCCCCGGCGAGACCGGCCAGACCTTCCGCCGACTCGTCGTCCACGGCACCTCGACCGCTGCCACCGTGCGCATGCAGAAGACGCTGCAGGCCATGACCGGCACGTTCCAACCGAAGCGCGTCCTGCGTTCCGGTGACACCCTGACGATCACCTTCTCGGCGATCGACCCGGCGACCACGGTCGTCACCTCGACGCCGTGACGGTGCGGGGGCTTCCCTGGCCCCCGCACCACCACGACGCCGACAACCGACGCGGACCCGATTCCGCAGGAGGAGCCCTCATGTCCACCCGAACCACCACGACGCCCACCCGAACGCTCCGCGCCCGGCGCCTCGCCGTCGCCGGCGCCGTCGCCGGTGTCGTCGTCGCCGCCACCGTCGGCGTCGGCGCCCCCGCGAACGCCGCCGCCCAGCCCGACGGCTGGCTCCGCGTCGGACACCTGTCGCCCGACACGAAGGGGGTCGACGTGCAGCTGTCGAACCTGTCCGGCGGGGCCAAGGTGTTCGAGCTCGACGACGTCGAGTACGGCCAGGTGAGCCCCTACAAGGAGCTCCCCGCCGGGACGTACGTGCTGTCGATGCGGGCGGCGGACTCGCCGGACTCGACGCCGGTGATCTCCACCGACGTCACCGTCAAGGCCGGCTCGCCGACCACCGTCGTCGCCTACGGCAAGAACAAGCGGCTGCGCACCACGGCGTTCGCCGACGACCTCACGAAGCCGGGGGACGGCCAGGCGCGACTCCGACTCGTGCAGGCCGCGACGAACGCCAAGGAGATCGACGTGAAGACCTCCACCGGCACGACGGTCGCCCAGGACGCCCGGTTCGGCACCGCGACGCAGTACGCCACCGTCGACGCCGGCAAGTGGACCCTGAACGTGTCCGGCGGAGGCCAGCGGGGAACGGCCTCGGTCGACCTCGGCAGCGGCACCGTCTCGACGCTGTTCGTCCTCGACAACAGCGCCGGCAAGCTCACGGTGGTGCCCGTCGTCGACAGCGCCGCGACGGCCTCGGCCCCGGTCGGCGGGGTCCAGACCGGTGGGGGTGGCACCGCCGCCGAGGGGCCGTTCACGCGCTTCGAACACGCGGTGATCCGGTTCCTCCACGGGCTGGCCCACTGACCGCATGACGAGGAGACAGTGGATGACCTCGGCCCTCGTGGCCGTCGTCGCGGTCGCGTTGACCATCGGCATCGCGATCGTCGCGACGGCCCCGGGCCGATCGACGGACACCGAGCGGGCGGCGCAACCGGCCTCCACCGCAACGTCCGGCTCGGCCCCGGGCGGGCGGCGATCGGCCGCGACGCTCCGCGAGGACTTCCTCGACCGGTACGTGCGGGGCGGCCGCGTCGTCCGGACCGACCAGGGCGGCGACACCGTGAGCGAGGGGCAGGCGTACGGCATGCTCGTCGCGCTCGCATCGGGTGACCAGCGGCGGTTCCGCAGCATCTGGTCGTGGACGAGGCAGCACCTCCAGGGCGACGACCACCTGCTCGCCTGGCGGTGGACGACGGCGGGCGGGACCGCGGACGAGCAGTCGGCGAGCGACGCTGACCTCGACGCCGCACGCGCCCTCGTGCTCGCCGGCGAGCGGTTCGACCGGCCGTCGTACACGACCGCCGGGAAGCAGATGGCGTCGGCGATCCTCGATCGTGAGACCGCCCAGACCGACGTCGGGCGGATCCTCCTGCCCGGCCCGTGGGCCGCGACAGGCCAGCCGTATGCGTACGACGCGTCGTACGCATCACCCGTCGCGTTCGCGGTCCTCGCGAAGGCCACCGGCGACCCGCGATGGGAGCAGCTCGAACGCGGCTCGCACGCCGTCACCGGGACGATCCTGGCGAACGCGGCGTTGCCGAGCGACTGGTCGCAGGTCCACCAGGACGGCACCGTCGACCCCATGCCGTCCGCGAACGGCACCGGCGGCCCCGTGGTCTACGGGTGGGACGCGATGCGCATGCCGCTCCGGTACGCCGAGTCGTGCACCGCGTCGGACCGGGCGCTCGCCGGCTCGATCGCACCGACCCTCCAGCGGAACACCCAGCTCGCCGCGCAGCTCGACCTCGGCGGCACCGCGGTCACCGACTCGACGAGCGCGCTCGCCTACGCGGCTCGCGCCGCCAGCGAGCAGGCCACCGGGTCGACCACCGCGGCGTCGCGCGACCTGCTCCGCGCCGACCGCACCGCGGCCACGACGCACACGTACTACGGCGACGCGTGGGCCGCGCTCGGCGCGACGATGCTCACCTCCGACGTCCTCGGCGGCTGCGCGACGAGCTCGGGCGGCGCGTCGTGATCCGCCTGCCCCGCTGGATGTGGGTGACCGGCGCCGCCGCGCTCGTGGTGGTCGGTGGGAGTGCCGGGGTCGCCACCGCGGTGGCGGCCGGCCGGGAGGCTCCGAGCGCCACCGGTACGTCGGCTGCGGCGGGCGCGCATGGCGCGGGTGCCTCCGGTGCGCCGCGGTCCGCTGGGTCGTCGGGCTCGTCCGGGGCGTCGGGCTCGTCCGGGTCCTGGGGCTCGTCGCGCTCGTCCGGCGGCGGTGGGACCAACGCGGCCCCGGGCCTCCAGGACCCGACCGCGAACCGCGCCCCCACGACCGCGGCAGACGCGACACCGACGCGGGTCGAGGTCCCGTCCATCGGTGTCGACGCATCGCTCGAGCACCTGCACAAGGACGCCACCGGCGCGCTGCAACCGCCGACCCAGTGGATGGACGCGGGGTGGTTCAGTGACGGCGTCGTCCCCGGGCACACCGGACCGGCGGTCATCGCGGGGCACGTCGACTCGATCACGAGCGCAGCCGTGTTCTTCAAGCTCGACGAACTCGCCCCCGGAGACGACATCGCGGTCGGCATGTCGGACGGCACCACGATCCACTTCACGGTCACCGGCACCGAACGAGCGCCGAAGACCGCGTTCCCGACGAACGACGTCTACGGCCCCACCCCGACGCCCGAGCTGCGGCTCATCACCTGCGACGGCGCGTTCGACCGCGCGACCGGCCACTACGTCGACAACCTGATCGTGTTCGCAGACCTCGCGAACGACTGAGCGGTGCGTGAACGGTATCGTCCGTTCGTGCCCACCGAGGAGACATCACGCATGAACGACGCCCTCGTCGTCATCCCCACGTACAACGAGAAGGACAACGTGCGGGCCATCGTCGCGCGCACGCTGCGGGCATCGGACCGTGTCGACGTCCTCGTCGTGGACGACAACTCGCCCGACGGCACCGGCGCCATCGCCGACGAGCTCGCCGCTGCGGACCCGCGAGTGCGGGTGCTGCACCGGGCCGAGAAGAACGGTCTCGGCGGCGCCTACCTCGCCGGCTTCGCCTGGGGGCTCGAGCGCGGGTACGAGCGGCTCGTGGAGATGGACGCCGACGGCTCGCACCACCCCGAGTACCTGCCGCACATGCTCGAGCTGTCCGAGACGAACGACCTCGTGCTCGGCTCCCGCTGGGTCCCCGGCGGCGAGGTCGAGAACTGGCCTTGGCACCGGTCGCTGCTCTCGCGCGGTGGCAACCTGTACTCCCGCCTCGCCCTCGGGATCGCGGTGCACGACGCCACCGGCGGGTTCCGCGTGTTCACCGCCCCCGCGCTCCGGCGCATCGACCTGACCGGGATCGCGTCGCGCGGGTACTGCTTCCAGGTCGACCTGTGCTGGCGTGCGCTCGAAGCCGGGCTCCGCGTCGTCGAGACGCCCATCACGTTCACCGAGCGCGAGTTCGGCGTGTCCAAGATGAGCGGGAACATCGTGCGCGAGTCGCTCACCCTCGTGACGAAGTGGGGCGTCGACCGCAGGATCCGTGAGGTGAAGTCGCTCGTGCTGCACCGGCGGCGGCTGCCGTCGGTGCGCGCGAACGCGCACGTCGCGGCGTAGCTCTCGCCCGCGCGCGGCGGAGGTCGGGCGCGGCGCGGCGTGGCTCCGCTCACCGTCGCCCTCCTCTGGCGAGAATTCAGGAGGACCGGTGCCCGCGCCTCCCGGCCGTCGCCATGGCGTTTGGAGCTTCCTGCGTTGTCGACGCGAGCGAGGACGGCGTGGGACGCCGGTCGGGCCCGCCGAGCGTGGGCACGGTGCCAGCGTCCCCCTCCTCTGGTGACGATGCAGGAGGACCGGTGCCGGGCCTCCCGGGCGTCGCCATGGCGTGCGCCGCTTCCTGCGCTGTCGACGTGAGCGGGCGCGGTCCCACTGTCGGTCCGGGCCGCGGGCGGTCGATCCGGATCCGGGGCCGCCGGCGCGCGAGACGCGACAACTCAGGAGGATCGGTCGCGCGCTCCGCCGCGTTCCCGTGGGCTCGTGGGTTCTCCTGCGTTGTGGACGTGGACGTGGACGTGGACGTGGACGTGGACGTGGACGTGCGGGCGATGCCGCGGCGTCCGCGCGCACCTGGTGGTGCACGCGAGATCCTCCGTCCTCCGTCCTCCGTCCTCCGTCCTCCGTCCTCCGTCCGCCGCCGCCGCCCGCCCCCGCGCAGCCGAGGATTCAGGAGGACTGTTGCGCTGCCCGCCGTGTGGGCGGCGACCGGCATTGATTTCCTGAGTTGTCCGCTTGCGGGAGGCGGGCGAGGGCGAGCGGCGCGGAAGCGCGAGCAACGAGGCGGCGAATCCCGCGAGTGGGGGGGCGATCCGGAGCCCTGGAGGTGACAACTCAGGAGATTCGTTGCGCTGCCCCCGGTGCGGGCCGGTTCCGGCGTCGATCACCTGAGTTGCCGACGCGGCGGCGCCCATGGGGGCAGCGGAGCGGCGCAGGTGAGGGCACGCCCGAGAGGCGACAACTCAGGAGATCCCGTCGCGGTGCGTCCGATGGGGCTCGATCCCGACGTCGCGTTCCTGCGTTGTCGACGCGGAGCCGCCTCCGCCCCCACCCTCGCCTCCGCGTCCACCACGCAGGAACGCGACGTCGTGCTCGAGCCCC
>NZ_QKTQ01000026.1:0-24274 GCF_003234875.1 Curtobacterium sp. MCBD17_028
GCGGGGGCTGGGTGCCGGTGGGTGGTGCGACGAGCGGGTGGTTCCGGGGTGGGGGGAGCGCCGGGGTGGCGTTTGTTAACTCCCCGTTACGAGTTGGCGGTCCGACCCTGGACGACGTTTTGCCGCTGTGTGGGATGCAGTACCGTCAGGCAGCAAACGTACTGGCGGTGGCAGCACGCCCTCTACCCGGAAACAAGAAATGAACCAACTCGTAACACGCCCGAAAAACTCGGGCCGCACGGCGGACGTCGTCGTGATCGGCGCCGGGGTGCTCGGTTGCGCGATCGCGGTGAGCGCGCTCCGCACCGGGCGGCGGGTGACTGTGGTCGACGGGAACCGGACCGCGGGGTTCGGGTCCACGAGTTCCTCCGCCGGCATCATCCGCGTCCACGCGTTCGACGCCGAGAGCTCGGCGATGGCCGCCGAGTCGGTGCTCGCGTGGGAGGACTGGCGGACCGTCACCGAGACCCCGGCCGAGCAGGAGGTCGCCCGGTTCGTGCGGTGCGGCTCCTACCTGCTCGAGGACGACGGGGTGCTCGACACCATGGCCGGCGTCATGGACCGGGCCGGCGTGCGGTACCACGAGGTCGACGGCGACGCGCTCGCCGCGGCCCTGCCGTGGATCGACACGCGCCGGTTCGGGCCGCCGAGCCGCACCGACGCCGCCGAGTTCTGGCGCGAGCCCGACGGCCGGTTCGAACGCGCCCTGCACACGCCGTCCTCCGGCTACGTGGGCGACCCCGCCCTCGCGGCGCAGAATCTCGCCGGACAGGCCGCACGGCTCGGCGCCGTGTTCCTGCTCGGTGCGCGCGTGGTCGCGATCGACGACCCCGTCGCCGGGTCGACCGTCCTCCGCCTCGCAGACGGGTCGACGGTCGAGGGGGCGACGGTCGTGAACGTGGCCGGGCCCGGCTCGCGGGCCGTGAACGCCCTCGCGGGCGTGGGCGGCGACTTCCGCGTCCGGCTCGAGGCGCAGCGGCACGAACTGCACTGGTTCCGCATGCCCGAGGGCGTGGACATGGCCCGGGACGGCGCCCACATCGTCGACGGCGACCTCGGCCTCAACTTCCGTCCCGACGGCGAGGGGGCCGTGCTCGTCGGGGGCAACGGTGCCGCGGTCGACGGGGTCGAGACGATCGACGACCCCGACGCGCTCGTCGCCACCCCCACGCGGGCCTCGTGGTTCCGCGACGCGGCGCGCCTGGCCCGCCGCGTCCCCGGACTGCGCGTCCCCGCGACGCCGAGCGGACTGGCCGGTGTGTACGACGTCACCGAGGACTGGCTGCCCGTCTACGACCGCACCGACCGCGACGGCTTCTTCGTCGCCATGGGCACGAGCGGCAACCAGTTCAAGACCGCGCCCGTGGTGGGGGACCTCGTCGTCGCGCTGCTCGAGGCCACCGACGCCGGGCGCGACCTCGACACCGACCCCGTGGCCGTGACCCTCCCCCGGACCGGCCGGACCATCGACACCGCGGCGTTCTCCCGGCGCCGCACCCCGCAGACAGGAGCGTCCCGAGGATGACGACCACCAGCACGACCCCAGCCGGCGCGACCCCCGCCGCCGACGCCGACCCCACCGCTCCGCGGTACGCGGAGACCCTCGCCGCCTTCTGGCCGGACGGCCGCCCCCGCAACTTCGTCGGCGGACGGTGGACGGACGCCGCGGCCCGCGCGGTGACCCACGACCCCTCGACGGGCACCCCCTACACGGACGTGCCCGAGACCTCGCGCGCCGAGGTCGACGAGGCCGTCGCGGTGGCACTCGCCGCGCAGCCCGCTTGGGCCGCCCGGACGGTGAGCGACCGCGCCGCCGTGCTCGGAGCCCTGCGCGCGGCGCTCGCCGAGCACGGCGAGGCCCTGGCCCGACTCGAGGCCATCGACAGCGGGAACCCGATGCCGTCCACCCGCCGCGACGTCGGCCTCGCCCTGCGCTACCTGCAGGAGTGGCCGGGGATCGCGCTCGCCCAGGCGGGGCGCGTCACCCGCCCGCACGCGGACGGCATCTCGATCGTCACGAGCGAGCCGTACGGGGTGGTCGGCAAGATCATCGCCTACAACCACCCGAGCCTGTTCGCGCTCGCCGGTCTGGTGTTCCCGCTCCTCGCCGGCAACACCATCGTCATCAAGGCCGCCGCGCAGACCCCCGTCGCGACGCTCGCCCTCGGCGCGCTCCTGCAGGACACGGTCCCGCCGGGCGTCGTCAACATCGTCTCCGGCGGTGTGGAGGCCGGGGACGCGCTCGTCGTGCACCCCCGCGTCAAGCGCATCGCGTTCACCGGCAGCGACCGCACGGCCGTCGCCATCCAGTCCCGCCTGTCCGAGAGCGGGACGGTCAAGCACTTCTCCGCCGAGCTCGGCGGCAAGAACCCGTTCGTGATCTGCGCCGACGCCGACCTCGACGAGGCCGCGGCCGCCGCCTTCGCCGGGCTGAGCTTCACCGTCAGCGCCGGCCAGTCCTGCCAGGCGACCGCGCGGATCCTCGTGCACGAGTCCGTGCACGACGCCGTCGTCGAACGGATGGCGGCCCGCATGGACGCACTCCGGCTCGGGGCCGCGTACGACGAGACCACCGAGATGGGTCCGCTCGTCTCCGCCGCCCAGCGGGACCGGGTGCTCGACCACGTGCGCTCGGCGGTCGACGAGGGCGCCCGGCTCGTCACCGGCGGGCACGTGGTGGACCGCCCGGGGTACTTCGTCGAGCCGACTCTGTTCACCGACACCACCGCCGCCATGCGCATCGGCCGCGAGGAGGTCTTCGGCCCGGTCGCGATCACGCAGCGGTTCCGCGACGAGGCCGAGGCGATCGCGCTGGCGAACGAGGGTGCCCTCGGGCTCAGCGCGGCGGTCTGGACGAACGACCTCGACCGCGCGCTCCGGCTCGGCAGCGCGATCCGCGCGGGGTACGTGTGGGTCAACGACGCGAACCGGCACTACCCCGGATCGCCCTTCGGCGGCGCGGGCGGCAGCGGTGTCGGGCGCGAGGAGTCCGTCGAGGAGTACCGCAGCTACTCCGAGTCGAAGGCGCTCAACATCCGGGTGCGTCCCGCATGACCCGGCGCATGGTCGTCGGCATCACCGGCGCGAGCGGCGCCGCGTACGGCATCCGGCTCCTCGACGAACTCCGCGTGCTCGGGATCGAGTCGCACCTCGTCATGTCGAAGGCCGCGGAACTCACGCTCGCGTACGAGTCCGACCTGACCCCGCGCGAGGTCCGCGCGAAGGCCGACGTCGTCCACGCCGTGCACAACGTCGCGGCGAGCATCGCCTCGGGGTCCTTCCGGACGATGGGCATGGTCATCGCGCCGTGCTCGGTCCGCACCCTCGGCGAGATCGCGAGCGGGGTCTCCTCGAGCGTCCTGACGCGCGCCGCGGACGTCACCCTCAAGGAGCGCCGGCCCCTCGTGCTCATGCTGCGCGAGTCACCGCTCAACCTCATCCACATCCGCAACCTCGAGACGGTGACGCTCGCGGGTGCGACCGTGTGCCTCCCGGCCCCCGCCTTCTACAACCGCCCGCAGACCGTCGACGAGATCGTCGACGACGGTGTCGGGCGGCTCCTCGACCAGTTCCACCTCGAGTCCACGCTCATCCGGCGTTGGACCGACGACCACCCAGCCCCGACGGAGGACGCATCGTGACCACCACCATCGACATCAGCCCCGACGGCGCCACCCTCGCCGAGCTCCGCGCCCCGTTCCGCGGACCCGTGCGCGTGCGGCTCCGTCCCGAGGCCGCCGAGGCCGTGGAGGCCGGCCACCGGGTCATCGCCGACGCGATCGAGCGCGGTGACGTCGTGTACGCGGTGAACACGGGCTTCGGCAAGCTCGCCGACCGCCGCATCTCGCCGGAGGACCTGGTCGAGCTGCAGCGTCGACTCATCGCCTCGCACATGGTCGGCGTGGGCGACCCGCTCCCCGACGACGTCGTCCGGGCGGCGCTCTTCATCAAGCTCCTCTGCCTCGTGCAGGGGCACTCGGGTGTGCGCCGCGTCATCGTCGACACGATCGTCGCGATGCTCGAGGCCGACGTCCTGCCGGTCGTGCCGAGCCAGGGATCCGTCGGTGCGTCCGGCGACCTCGCCCCGCTGTCGCACCTCGTCGGCGCGATGACCGGGATCGGCGCGGTCCGCATCCAGGGCGTCGAGCACCCGGCGACCGAGGGCCTCCGGTCCGTCGGGATCGATCCGGTCGTCCTCGGGCCGAAGGAGGGCGTCGCGCTCATCAACGGCACGCAGATGTCGACCGCGCTCGCGCTCCGCGGGCTGTTCCAGGCCGAGAACGTGCTCAACGCGGGGCTCGCAGCCGGTGCGCTCACGCTCGAGGCGACGGCCGGGCGCCAGATGGCCCTCGACGAGCGCATCCAGCGCATCCGCCGCCAGCCCGGACAGATCCGGACCGCGGCAGCGCTCCGCGCGCTCGTGGCCGACAGCGTCGTGCTCGACACCGAGTTCGAGGGTCGGCGACTGCAGGACCCGTACAGCCTGCGCTGCATGCCGCAGGTGATGGGGGCCTCCCTCGACCTGCTCGAGAACGCGTCGCGCGTACTCGAGCGCGAGTCGAACGCCGTCTCCGACAACCCGCTCATGTTCCCCGAGGACGGGATCGTGCTCTCCGGCGGCAACTTCCACGGGCAGCCCGTCGCGTTCGCCGCGGACACGATCGCCATGGCGCTCTGCGAGGTCGGCTCGCTCGCCGAGCGCCGCACCGCCATGCTCATGGACACCTCGATGAGCGGGCTGCCGCCGTTCCTCGTGCAGGGCGCCGGTCTCAACTCGGGATTCCTCATGGCGCAGGTGACGTCCGCCGCGCTCGTCGCCGAGAACCGCGCGAGCGCGTTCCCGGCGAGCGTCGACTCGATCCCGACGTCCGCCGGCCAGGAGGACCACGTCAGCATGGCGACGCACGCCGGCACCCGACTGGCCCGGATGGCGCGCAACGCGGCGTACGTCGTCGCGATCGAGCTCCTCGCCGCGGCGCAGGGCAGCGACCTCCGGAGCGAGGGCGCCTCGGCACCCGGACTCGTCCCCGTCTACGAGGCGGTGCGCGAGCGTGCGGCTCGTCTCGACGACGACCGCGTGCTCGCCGGCGAGATCGAGGCGGTCGCCGCGGACGTGCTCGCCGGGCGGTACAACACCGCCGGGTCGGTCGTCGTCGCGGGGCTCGCACAGGACGGCGACGCACGATGAGCCGCCTCGACCTGCGGAGCTGGCTCACGACGCTCGGTGCGGACGAGCTGCTCGAGGTCGACCGCCGGGTCCGCCCGGGCGGGGAGATCGCCGCCGTCGTCAAGGGCCTCGAGCCGCACGGGGCACCGGGCGTGCTCTTCCGCGACGTCGAGGGTTCCGAGCTCCCGGTGCTCATGGGCGTGTTCGGCAAGCGCTCCCGCGTCGCGTCGGCTCTGGGCGTGCCCGTGCGCCAGGCGCTGGACCACGTGCTCGCGGTCCAGCGCGGACCGGTGCCCGACGCGGTCGTCGTCGAGGACGCACCGGTGCACGAGGTCGTCGTGACCGGCGACGACGTCGACCTCGGCGCACTGCCCTTCGCGGTGCACTCGCGCGCCGACGCCGGGCGGTACGTCACCGCGGGGGTCGTCATGGTCCGGGACCCGGCGACGGGGTCGATCAACACGGGGATGTACCGGCTGATGATCACGGGCCGGAACACGATCACGGTGAACGCCGCGCCCGACCACGACCTCGGGCGTGTCCTCGCCGCCGCCCGCGAGGACGGCCGGACGGTCGAGATCGCCGTCGTCATCGGTCACCACCCCGCCTACGCGATCGCCTCGCAGCTCAAGAACCCCGTGACGATCGACGCGCACGGCCTCGCCGGGGCCCTGCTCGGCGACCCGCTCGCCGTCACGCCCGGGCGCACGGTGGACCTGCCGATCCCGGCCGACGCCGAGCTCGTGCTCGAGGCCGTCGTCGACCCGGCCGACCGCGTCGACGAGGGCCCGTTCGGCGAGTTCTCGTACCACTACGGCAAGGCGCAGGCGCCGGTGGCGACGATCACCGCGGTCACGCGACGGGCGGACGCGCTGTTCCAGGACCTCCACCCGACCCATGCCGAGCACCTGTGTCTGTGGCTCTTCCCCGGACGGGAGGCGCGCCTCCTGGACGCCGTCCGGCGTGCGGTCCCCGGGACGGTCGACGTCCGCATCCCGTTCCGCGGCGGCGCGTTCAGCGCCTACATCGCGGTGCGGAAGCGTCGTCAGGGCGACGGCAAGCAGGCGCTGCTCGCGGCGTTCGCCGCCGACCACTTCCTCAAGACCGTCGTCGTGGTCGACGACGACATCGACGTGCACGACGAGCCCGGCGTGCTCTGGTCCGTGAACGTCCGGTTCCAGGCGGATCGCGACCTCATGGTGCTCGGCGACATGAAGGGCATCCGGATGGACCCGAGCGCACACCAGTTCACGACGGAGCGGGGGTCGGACGCGCTCACGGCGAAGCTCGGGTTCGACACCACCCGGCCGCTCACGGGGTTCCCCGAGCGCTCGGACCTGCCGCCCGAGGGCTTCGAGGACCTCGACGCGCTCGGGTACCTCGACCCGTCGCTCCGGGAGCACATCACCGCCGCGGCCCGCGTCCGACAGACTGTGGGGGAGTGAGCGGCGGCATGAGGGGGAGGGGCGGCGCGGATGCCTGACCAGAGCGACGGGACCGGTGGCGCGCGGAGCGTGGAGCGCGCACTGCGGTTGCTCGAGGCCATCGCGTCCTCATCGTCCGGGATGACCCTGAGCGAGGCGGCGCGCGCCGTCGACCTGCCGACGAGCACGGTCGCGCGCCTCCTCCGCACCCTCGAGCCGAGTCGGTTCCTCGCGCGCGACGGCGGGACCTACACGGCCGGTCCGCGGATCCTCCAGATCGGCGCCGTGGCGATCTCGAACCTCGCGCTCTTCGACATCGCGGAGCCGCACCTCGTCGACCTCTCGGACTTCACGGGCGAGACGGCCTACCTGGCGGTCCCCGACGGCCCGGACCACGCGGTGTACCTGCGCCAGGTCGAGAGCCGGAGCGCGATCCGGCACGCGACCTGGACCGGCCGGTCCATCGACACCACGGGCACCGCGCTCGGCGCGGCGCTCACCGGGGACACCGGCGACCAGGGCTTCGCCGTCTCGCGGGGGACCGCCGTGGAACCGGACGCCGCCGCCGCCGCGGCCGCGGTGCACGACGGCGACGGCCGCACCGTCGCCGCGCTGAGCGTCATCGGCCCGTCGTTCCGGATCTCCGACGACGACCTGCAGCGGTTCGGGCGGCGGGTGCGGGAGCGGGCGGACCTGCTGGGGCGGCAGCTCGCGGGCGGCGGTCACGGCGCGCGCTGACCCACCCCTCGGGGACCGAGTCATTTGACATCCCCGCGGCGCTCCCCGTACAGTCGTGGAATCGATCCCATGGAATCGATTCCACGACTCGCCCAACGGAGTGCTCACCGATGAACACCGTCACCATCAAGGACGTCGCCGCGCGCGCCGGCGTCTCGGCGGCGACCGCGTCGCGGGTGCTCTCGGGCAACCCGGCGACGTCCGAGGACTCCCGTCGGCTCGTGGAACAGGCCGCGCGCGACCTCGACTTCCGGCCGAACCTGCAGGCCCGGGCGCTCCGCTCGACCCGCACGGACACCATCGGCCTCCTCGTCTCGGACGTGCGGAACCCGTTCTTCGCGGACCTCGCGCACACCGTCGAGCAGGCCGCGCTCGAGACCGGGTACGTGACCATGCTCGGCAACGCGAACGAGCGTGCCGAGCAGCAGAACCGGTACCTCGACACCCTCATCGCCCGGCGGGTGGACGGCGTGATCGTGGCGCCGCAGGGCGACGACACCGAGACGGTCCAGCAGCTGGTCGACCGGGGCATCCCGACGGTGTTCGTCGACCGCGTCGTCCCCGGCATCGACGTGCCGACCGTCACGACGGACAGCAGCACGGGCATCCGCCAGACGGTCGAGCACCTGGCCGCCCTCGGGCACACCCGCATCGGCTACATCGCCGGCCCGCAGAGCGTCTCGACCGGTCGCGAGCGGTTCGAGGCCTACCAGGACGCGATCGTCACGGCAGGGGTGAGCGCCGACCCGGACCTCGTCGTGTTCGGTGACTTCCAGGCCGCGTCCGGGTCGGCCGGGGTGAGCGCGCTGCTCGCCCTCGACGAACCGCCCACCGCGATCTTCGCCGCGGACAGCCTCATGGCGGTGGGTGCGATCGCGATCCTGAACCGGCTCGGCCTCCGCATCGGCGTCGACATCGCCCTCGTCGCGTTCGACGACATCGAGTGGTTCTCGCTGCTCGAACCGGCGCTCAGCGTCGTCGCCCACAGCGTCGAGGACATGGGCCGCGTCGCCGTCGAACTCCTGCTCGACGTCATCGCCGGCAACCACCCCGCCTCCGTCCGCCTGCCGAGCGAGCTCATCGTCCGGGCCTCGTCGGCCGACCCCATCGCCACCGATCGGCAGACCGCATCGTCGCGCTCCGCCAACGAACCGTCCCGTCCCGGGAGGAACTGACATGTCCCCGCAGCCACTCATGACGCTCGATCGCGTCAGCAAGTCGTTCGGACCGGTCCAGGTCATCACCGACGTCACCCTCGAGGTGCACGCCGGGAAGGTGCAGGTGCTGCTCGGCGAGAACGGCGCCGGCAAGTCGACGCTCATCAAGATGATGTCCGGCATCCACCAGCCCGACGGCGGTCGCATCCTCGTCGACGGCCGCGAGGTCACGATCCCGTCCGTGACCGCGGCTGAGGAGCTCGGCATCGCCACGATCCACCAGGAGCTCAACCTGGTCGGGTCGCTCAGCGTCGCGGAGAACGTGATGATGGGCCGGATCCCGACCCGGTTCGGCCTGGTCGACCGGAAGGCACTCCGTCGTCAGGCCGAGGCGGCGCTCGCCACCATCGGTCTCGACGTCGACGTCATGACGCCGGTGTCGAGCCTGGGGATCGCGCGGCAGCAGCTGGTCGAGATCGCGAAGGCGCTCAGCCAGGAGGCCCGGATCCTGATCCTCGACGAACCCACCGCCGCGCTGACCCGCCACGAGACCGAGGCCCTCTTCCGCGTCGTGGCGGACCTCCGCGCCCGCGGCGTCGGCATGCTGTTCATCAGCCACCACCTCGACGAGATCGTCGAGATCGGGGACACGGTCGCCGTGCTCCGGGACGGACACTTCGTCGCCGAGGTGCCGGCCACCACGCCCGAGCAGGAACTCGTCGGGCTCATGGTCGGCCGGAGCATCGAGGAGCAGTACCCCTCGGGTACCGCGGTGATCGACACCGCGTCCGAGGTGCTCCAGGTCGAGCACCTGACCTCGGCCGGTCGCTTCGAGGACGTCAGCTTCTCCGTGCGCGCCGGCGAGATCGTCGGCGTCGCGGGCCTCGTCGGCGCCGGGCGCACCGAGCTCGTCCGTGCCATCGCGGGCGCCGACGGCTACGACTCGGGAACGGTCCGCGTCCGCGGTCAGGTGCTGCCGAAGAAGAGCATCGCGGCAGCGGTCCGCGCGGGCATCGGACACGTCCCCGAGGACCGGAAGGCACAGGGCCTCGTCCTCGGTGCGTCCGTCAACGACAACCTCGGGTACGCGACCCTCGCCTCCACCGCGCGCGGTGGCCTCGTCGACTTCGCCGGGCAGAAGCGCCGGGCCGAGGAGGTCGCGAACCGGCTGCGGATCCGGATGCACGACATCGGCCAGCCGATCGGCTCGCTGTCCGGCGGGAACCAGCAGAAGGCCGTGTTCGGTCGGTGGATCCTCGCCGGGTCGAGCGTGCTGTTGCTCGACGAACCCACCCGCGGCGTCGACGTCGGCGCGAAGGTCGAGATCTACGAGCTCATCAACACGATCACGGCGGCGGGCGGTGCGGTCGTCATGGTGTCGAGCGAGCTGCCCGAGGTGCTCGGCATGAGCGACCGCGTGCTCGTCATGCGGGACGGCCGCATCGCCGGCGAGATCCCCGGGTCCGAAGCGACCGAGGACCGCGTCATGACCCTGGCCGCCCGCGACGTCGAGACCGTCTGAGTCCCGGGGCACCGCCCCCACCCCGCCACGTCACGACCGCCCCGAGCGGACGGTCGTTCCTCCCCCCACGCGTACAGCGCAGTACCCATCAGAAAGCACCCGTCGCATGTCAACGACCACCGTGAAGGCCCCCGCGCGGTCCTTCTCCTTCAAGAAGTTCCTCGCCGACAACGGGGCGCTGGTCGGCCTCGTCGTCCTCTGCATCGCCCTGTTCATCGCGACGCCGGACTTCCTCACCGGCCGCAACATCATCAACATCGGCATCCAGGTCTCGACCGTCGCGGTGCTCGCGTTCGGCGTCACGTTCGTCATCGTGGCCGGCGGGATCGACCTCTCGGTCGGCTCCGTGGCCGCACTGTCCGCGATGGTGTCCGGCTGGTTCTTCAGCACCGCGGGCCTCCCGGGCTGGCTCGCCCTGCTCGGCGGCCTCGTCGCCGGCCTGCTCGCCGGGGTCGTGAACGGCCTCGCCGGCGCCTACGGCAAGCTGCCCTCGTTCATCGCCACCCTCGCGATGCTCAGCGTCGCCCGCGGCCTGACCCTCGTGATCTCCGACGGCAACCCCGTGCCGACCTCGCCGCAGGTGTCGTTCCTCGGCGGCGACATCGGGCCCGTGCCCGTGCCGATCATCGTGCTCGTCCTCGCGGCGCTCGTCGCCTCGTTCATCCTCAACCGCACCGTCCTCGGCCGCTCGATGTACGCCGTCGGCGGGAACGCGGAGGCCGCGCGCCTGTCGGGTCTGCCGGTCAAGCGCATCGTCGTCATCGTGTTCGGCCTGTCCGGGCTGTTCGCCGCGCTCGCCGGGCTGCTGCTCGCAGGGCGCCTCGACTCCGCCCAGCCGCAGGCGGCCAGCGGGTACGAGCTCGACGCGATCGCCTCGGTCGTGATCGGCGGCGCCTCGCTCGCGGGCGGTGTCGGTCGGATCTCGGGCACCTTCATCGGCGCGCTCGTGCTCGTCGTGATCCGCAACGGCCTCAACCTGCTCAACGTCAGCTCGTTCTGGCAGCAGGTCGTCATCGGCCTCGTCATCGCGCTCGCCGTCGGTGTCGACGTGCTCCGCCGCAAGACGCGCAGCAGCTGACCGCGAACCGCCCCGGCGGGCGCCGGCGGGCCGGTGGCCGCCAGCCGGTCGGGAGGCGACCCTCCCGGCACACCGACCCCCCACCAGTACGACTCCCTCATCCCCCCACCAGCACCACAGACAGACCAAGGACCCCAACGATGCAGTTCTCCTCCTTCCAGAAGGTCGCCACCGTCGGCACCGTCGCCGCCCTCGTCATGCTCGGCGCCTCGGGCTGCAGCCGCTTCGGCGGCGGCTCCGGCGGCGACCAGAAGGTCGTGCTCGCGCTCTCGACCCTCAACAACCCGTTCTTCGTCGAGGTGCGCGACGGCGCGAAGGCCGAAGCGAAGAAGAAGGGTGTCGACCTCGAGGTCGTCGACGCGCAGAACGACTCCGCGCAGCAGGCCAACCAGCTGCAGACCGCGTCCTCCGGCAGCGCCAAGGCCATCATCGTCAACCCCGTCGACTCCGACGCCGCCGGCCCGTCGGTCAAGGCGCTCAACAAGGCGGACATCCCCGTCGTCGCCGTCGACCGCACGGTCAACGGTGCGGACGTCGACTCGTTCATCGCGAGCGACAACGTCGCCGGCGGCAAGCAGGCGGCGGACGACCTGGCCAAGGCGATCGGCAAGAAGGGCGACATCCTCGTCCTCGAGGGCCAGGCGGGCACGTCGGCCGCCCGTGACCGCGGCAAGGGCTTCACCGAGGGGATCAAGCAGTACCCCGGCATCCACGTCGTCGGCGAGCAGACGGCGAACTTCGACCGCGCCACCGCGCTCGACGTCACCACGAACCTGCTGCAGGCCCACCCCGACATCGTCGGCATCTTCGCGCAGAACGACGAGATGGCCCTCGGGGCGATCAAGGCACTCGGGTCGAAGGCGGGCTCGAGCGTCGAGGTCGCGAGCTTCGACGGCGAGGACGACGGCCTCGCCGCGATCAAGGACGGCACGCTGAGCAGCACCATCGCCCAGCAGCCGGCGAAGCTCGGCTCGCTCGCGATCGACCAGGCGCTCAAGGCGATCGACGGCAAGGCCACGAAGACCGTGTCGGTCCCGGTGCTGTCGGTCACCAAGAGCAACGTCGACACCTTCAGCAAGTGAGCACGGCCGCCGGAACCGTGGTCGTCGTCGGATCGCTCAACGTCGACCAGGTCGTCACCGTCGACCGGCACCCGTCCCCGGGTGAGACGCTGATCGCCACCTCGATGACCCTCCTGCCCGGCGGCAAGGGCGCGAACCAGGCCGTGGCGGCCGCCCGTCGGGGCGCCGCCACGGTCATGGTGGGGCTCGTCGGCGATGACGGATCCGCGGAGGTCGCCACGGTCCTCCTGGCCGAGAGCGGGGTGGACGTCGCGCACGTCGGCGTCGTCGACCAGCCCACCGGGCTCGCGACGGTCACGGTCGACGCGACGGGGGAGAACACCATCGTCGTCGTGCCGGGGGCCAACGCCGCGATGACCGCGGAGGCCGTCGATCGCGTCGCGTCCGTCGTGGCCGAGGCGGCCGTCGTCGTCATGCAGGGTGAGATCCCGGCCGCCGGGATCGCCGCCGCGGCCCGTCACGCCCGTGGTCGCGTCGTGCTCAACCTCGCACCCGTCATCGACGTCGACGCCGCGGTCGTCCGTCTCGCCGATCCGCTCGTCGTGAACGAGCACGAGGCGGCCCTCGTCCTCGCGCGACTCGTGCCGGGAGGCGCGGTGCCGGCGGACGAGGAGGCGCTCGCGGTCGCGCTGCTCGCGCAGGGCATCCGCACGGTCGTCATCACCCTCGGCGCGCGCGGCGCGGTCGTCGCGGACGCGACCGGCACCACCGCGGTGCCGTCACCCCGGGTCGACGCGGTCGACACGTCCGGCGCGGGCGACGCGTTCGTCGGCGCCCTCAGCGCGAGCCTCGCGGCCGGGGAGTCCCTGCTCGACGGCGTCCGGCACGCGGTGCGGGTCGGTGCGTTCGCCGTGCAGGGGGCCGGGACGCAGCCGTCGTACCCGACGCTCGACGACACCCTGCCGGAGGTGACCGCGTGAAGCGCGCCGGCATCCTCAACGCCGAGCTCAACGCCGGTCTGAGCCACCTGGGACACGGGGACCTCGTCGTCGTCGCTGACTGCGGTCTGCCGATCCCGCCGGGCGTCCCGCTCGTCGACCTGGCCGTCGTCCACGGGGTGCCGCGGTTCGAGGACGTCCTCGACGCGCTCCTCGGCGACGCCGTGTTCCAGGACTGCATCGCGGCGGAGGAGGTCGTGGGCACCGAGGCCGAGGGGTGGATCACCGCACGGTTCGACGGCGTCCGGCACGTGGATCACGAGGCGCTGAAGCGGATGTCCGCGGGCGCCAAGCTGTTCGTCCGCACCGGTGAGGCGACGCCGTTCGCGAACGTCGTGCTCGTGTGCGGCGTGCCGTTCTGACGTGCTCGGGCTGGTGCCGGGCGGACGCGCCGGGCGTGCCGACGCGCCCGGTGGACCCGTCGCCGCTAGCGTGAGCACACTCCCGAACCGTGCGCATGGAACGAGGCGATCCCCGGTGCCCTACCTCAAGCCCGAGCCCTGGTCGTTCACCATCGCGCCCGAGCCGTACGACGCCGAGAGCGCGATCCGCCTCCGTGCCGCTGCCCGGATCGAGCTCAACAGCGTCAACGCCGGACCGGACCTCGGTCCCGAGCTCACGGCCGACGAGGTGCCCGTGCACCTGCTCGCCCGGGACAGCGCGGGCGTCCCGATCGGGTGTGCGGGGCTCACGCCGGTCCAGGACGGGGTCCACGAGGTCCGGAAGCTCTACGTCCGGTCCGACGCGCGGAGTCTCGGCGTGGCCGATGCGCTCCTGGAGCACCTGATCGCTGCCGGCCGCGAACTGGGCGCCCCGGCCCTGGTCATGGAGACGGGATCCCAGGCGACGCAGACCGTCCGGTTCCTCGAACGATCCGGGTTCTCGCGGATCGCGCCGTTCGGCCGCTACGCCGACAACCCGAGCTCGGTCTGCTTCGCGCGGGTGCTCTGACCGCCTGCGCCCCTGGTGACCCGCCATGAGTCGACGGTGTTGGTGTCGGACGACGCGCACCCGGTCGGAAACAGGCGGATCCCGGGGCGGGGGGATGGCGGCTCAGCCAGTGGTGGCGGGGCCCGCCACGCGGCGCTGCAGCTCCCGCGCGAACGGCCGGACGCGCTCGGCGAGCTCGGGCCACCGTTCCTCGGCGTAGTCCTCGGTGCGGAACGTGACGGCGATCGACGCGACGGGCCACCCCGTGCTGTCGCGGACGCAGAGTGCGACGGACGCGAGCCCGGCGCTCACGCCCTCGTGCTCCCACGCGAACCCGCGCGCCCGGGTGGCGGCGAGCACGGTGCGGAGACCGCGGGGGTCGCGGGGGTCGTCCCCCTCGGCGAACACGGTCCGATCGGGGAACAGGGCGCGGATCTGGGGGGCGTCGAGCTCGGCGAGCATCGCCCGACCGCTCGCGGTGACGTGGCTCGGCAGTCGGACCCCGACGTCCGAGACCAGGACGGGGCGGTGCGGGGCGCGCTCCTCGAGGACGTAGACGACGTCGCGGCCCTGGAGGACGGCGATGTGCGCGCTCTCGCCGAGTCGGTCGACGAGCGAGCCGAGGACGGGGGCGCCGAGCCGGGCGAGCGGCGCCTGCCGGAGGTACCCGGACCCGAGCTCGAACGCGGCGACGCCGATCCCGTACCGCCGCTCCTCGGGGTAGTGCACGACGAACCCCTCGGCCTCGAGCGCGGCGAGCAGGTGGTACGTCGACGACCGGGGCAGGCGGAGTTCGCGGGCGACGGCCGCAGCGGTCACGGGCCCGCGTTGGGCACCGAGGTACCGGAGCAGCCGGACGGCGTTCGTGGCGGCGGGGACAGGGCGGGGCTCGGCCACGGTCCTCCCGTCCGTCCTGCGGCCGCCGGGGTGCGTGACGGGCCGGATCGACCGCCACGTGACGGGGCTGTTTCCGCCGCGTGACGCGTCTCGTATCCGAGACCCTAGTGCCTCCGGACTCGCTGTGCCGGCGACGGGGGTGCGCTGTCATGGGGACGACGACGATCCGGAGGACCCCTTGACCGACACCACCACGCACTCGGTGCGCGCGCCGCGCGGCCCCGAGATCACCGCCCGCTCGTGGCAGACCGAAGCCCCGATGCGGATGCTCATGAACAACCTCGACCCCGAGGTCGCCGAACGCCCCGAGGACCTCGTGGTCTACGGGGGCACCGGGCGGGCGGCGCGCAGCTGGGCCGCGTACGACGCGATCGTGCGGACGCTGCGTGAGCTCGAGGCGGACGAGACCCTGCTCGTCCAGTCGGGCAAGCCGGTCGGTGTGTTCCGCACGCACGAGTGGGCGCCGCGGGTCCTCATCGCGAACTCGAACCTCGTGGGCGACTGGGCGACCTGGCCCGAGTTCCGGCGCCTCGAGCAGCTCGGGCTGACGATGTACGGGCAGATGACCGCGGGCTCCTGGATCTACATCGGGACGCAGGGCATCCTGCAGGGCACGTACGAGACCTTCGCGGCTGTCGCGGCGGAGCGCGCCGCGCGAGCGGGCGAGGACGAGCGGACCGCGTCGCTCGCGGGCACGCTGACGCTGACCGGTGGTGCCGGTGGCATGGGTGGGGCGCAGCCCCTCGCCGTCACGTTGAACGGCGGCGCCGTGCTCGTGGTCGACGTCGACGCGGCACGGATCGCCCGCCGCGTCGACCACGGCTACCTCGACGAGATGACCGAGGACCTCGACGACGCGCTCGACCGGGTGCTCGCCGCCAAGGCCGACCGTCGGCCGCTGTCCGTCGGACTGGTCGGCAACGCCGCTACCGTGTTCACGGAGATCCTGGAGCGGGGCGTCGCCGTCGACGTCGTCACCGACCAGACCAGTGCGCACGACCCGCTGAGCTACCTGCCCGAGGGCTACACCGTCGACGAGTGGCACGAGCGCGCCGCGGCCGACCCCGAGGGCTTCACCGCCGACGCGCGGGCGAGCATGGCGAAGCACGTCGCCGCGATGGTCGGGTTCCTCGACGCGGGTGCCGACGTGTTCGACTACGGCAACTCGATCCGACGCGAGGCCGAACTCGGCGGGTACGACCGGGCGTTCGCGTTCCCCGGGTTCGTGCCGGCGTACATCCGCCCGCAGTTCGAGGAGGGCCGTGGACCGTTCCGCTGGGCGGCGCTGTCCGGCGACCCGGAGGACATCGCCAAGACGGACCGCGCGATCCTCGAGCTGTTCCCCGAGAACGAGCGCCTGCGCCGGTGGATCGAGGCCGCGGGCGAGACGGTGCACTTCGAGGGACTGCCGGCCCGGATCTGCTGGCTCGGCTACAAGGAGCGGCACCTCGCCGGCCTCGCGTTCAACGCGATGGTGGCGAGCGGCGAGCTGAGCGCCCCCATCGCGATCGGCCGCGACCACCTCGACTCCGGATCGGTCGCGTCCCCCTACCGCGAGACCGAGGCCATGAAGGACGGGTCCGACGCGATCGCCGACTGGCCGCTCCTCAACGCCCTGCTCAACACCGCGTCGGGCGCGACCTGGGTGTCGATCCACCACGGCGGCGGTGTCGGCATCGGCCGGTCGATCCACGCCGGGCAGGTCGTCGTCGCCGACGGCACGGACCTCGCCGCGCAGAAGATCGAGCGGGTGCTGACGAACGACCCCGGCACCGGGGTGATGCGGCACGTCGACGCCGGGTACGAGCACGCCGCCGACGTCGCCCGCGAGCGCGGGCTGCACATCCCGATGATCGAGGAGGCGTGACCACGAGCAGCACGGACGCCGTCGCGCTCCTCCGCGAGCTCGACGACATCGGACGCGATCCCGTCCGCGGCGGGCACAGCCGACACCTCCTCGACGACGCGGACCGCGCGATGCGGGCCTGGTTCGTCGCGGCGGCGGAGGGCATGGGCCTCCGTGTCGAGGTGGACGGCAACGCCAACGTGTGGGCGACCTGGGACGTCGACGACGTCACGGACGACCTCCCCGCGGTCGTGACCGGCAGTCACCTCGACTCGGTGCCCGGCGGCGGCGCGTACGACGGCCCGCTCGGCGTCGTGACCGCACTCGCCGCGGTCGCCCGGTTGCAGGCGGACGCGCACCGGCCCTCCCGCCCGCTCCGGGTCGTCGTGTTCGCCGAGGAGGAGGGCGCGCGCTTCGGCGTCGCGTGTCTCGGATCCGGGCTCATGACCGGCGCCGTGTCGCCCGAGCGGGCGCGCGCGCTCACCGATCCGACGGGCGTGCGGCTCGCCGACGCGTTCACGGCGGCCGGGCTCGACCCGGGGCGGATCGGACCGGACCCCGACCGGCTGGCGGGCATCGCCGCGTTCCTGGAGCTGCACGTCGAGCAGGGACGGCAGCTGGCGCCGCTCGACGCGTCCGTCGGCCTGGCGACGACGATCCTCGCGCACGGACGCTGGTCGGTCCGCATCGAGGGTCGCGGCGACCACGCCGGCGCGACCGAGCTCGCGGACCGGCGTGACCCCGTGCTCGTCGCCGCCGAGGTCGTGCGCGGTGCGCGGGCCCGGTCGCTCGCCGCACCCGCCGCCGCGCGGGCCAGGGCGACCGTGGGCCGGATCGGCGTTGTCCCGGGCGGCACGAACGCCATCGCGTCGTCGGTCACGCTCTCGCTCGACGCCCGCGCCGAGCAGGACGCGGACGTCCGTGCGCTCGTCGACGCGATCGGCCGGGAGGCCCGATCGGCGGCCGCCGCGGAGGGGTGCGTCGTCGAGGTGGCCGAGGAGTCGTTCAGCCCGCGTGTCGCGTTCGACACCACGCTGACGGACCGCATGGCCACCGTGCTCGGCGAGCCCCCACGGGTTCCGACGGGCGCGGGGCACGACGCCGGTGTGCTCAGCGCCCACGTCCCGACCGGCATGCTGTTCGTCCGCAACCCGGACGGCGTCTCGCACGCACCGGGAGAGTCCGCGTCCGACGACGACGTGCGGGCCGGCGTCGACGCGCTCGTCGCCGTGCTCCGGGAGCTGACGTGAGGGTCCAGCTGGGGCGCCTGGTGCTGCCGGACGTCGTCACCGGGCCGCTGACCGTCGACCTCGACGGCGACGGCGTGGTGACCGCGGTCGAGCCCGGTGCGGGACGCGCGGACCTCGTGGTCGACACGGCGGTCCCCGCGTTCGCGAACACACACTCGCACGCGTTCCACCGCCTGCTCCGCGGCCGGACGAACGCGGGCGGCGGGGACTTCTGGACGTGGCGGACCCGCATGTACGCGGTGGTCGCGGCCCTCGACCCGGACGCCCTGCACGACGTGGCGCTCGCCGTGTACGGCGAGATGGTCGCCGCCGGGTACGGCGCGGTCGGCGAGTTCCACTACCTGCACCACCGGGACGACGGCACCCCCTACCCCGCGCACGACATGGAGCTGGCGCTCGCGGCCGCCGCGGCGAGCACCGGGATCCGTCTGACCCTCCTCGACACCTGCTACCTGTCCGCCGGGTTCGGAGCCCCGCTCGAGGGCGCGCAACGTCGGTTCGGCGACGGCTCGGTCGAGCGCTGGACGGAGCGGTGGTGGGCGCTGCGGGACGTCCTGGCCCGCGAACACCCGACCGTGACGCTCGGAGCCGCCCTGCACTCCGTCCGGGCCGTGTCCGAGCACGAGGCCGCACGTGCCGTCGAGCTCCTGCCGCCCACCGTTCCGCTGCACGTGCACCTGTCCGAGCAGCCGGCCGAGAACACCGCGAGCACGGCGGCCACCGGACTGACGCCGACCGCGCTGCTCGACCGGGCCGGCGCCCTGGCCGCGCGGACGACCGTCGTCCACGCGACCCACCTGACCGACGAGGACGTCCGCCTGCTCGGCACCGCGCGGGTCGGGGTGTCGATGTGCCCGACGACCGAGGCCGACCTCGGGGACGGACTCGGCCGCGCCTGGGACCTGGCCGACGCCGGGGCCGTGGTCAGCATCGGCTCGGACCAGAACGTCGTCGTCGACCCGTTCGAGGAGCTCCGCGGTGTCGAACGCGGTGCGCGGCTCGCGGCCGGGCGTCGCGGCGTCTTCACCCCGTCCGAGCTCTGGCGTGCCGGCGGGGTGGACGGGCACCGGGCACTCCGGCCCGCGGGTGCCCCCGTCCCCACCGGCGGGCCGGTCGTCGGCGCCCCCTTCGACGTCGTCGGCATCGATCCGCGGTCCGTCCGCACCGCCGGATCCGCCCCGGAGGAGCTGCTCCACACTGCGACCGCGGCGGACGTCACCGCGGTCGTGCTCGGCGGACGGCTCCGCGACCCGGCCCGAGCGCGCGCCGACACCGTGGCCGTCACCGATCGGTTCCGAGGTGGAGCATGAGCGAACTCGTCACCGGGATCGGCCTGCTCGCGACGCTCGACCCCGGACTCGGCGAGGGGCCGCTCGGCCTCCGCCACGACGCCGCGCTCGTGCTCGACGGCGACCGGGTCGCCTGGGTCGGGGACGCTGCCGCCGCGCCGGCCGCCGACCGCCGCACCGACGTCGCGGGCGCGTGTGTCGTGCCGGGGTTCGTCGACAGCCACGCGCACATGGTGTTCGGGGGTGACCGCACCGACGAGTTCGCCGCCCGGATGGCGGGCCGTCCCTACGCCGCGGGCGGCATCCGCACCACGGTGCGCGCGACCCGGGCGGCGACGGAGGAGGCCCTGGTCGCCCGGACGTCCCGCCTGCTCGACGAGGCCCTGCGCTCGGGCACGACGTCGGTCGAGATCAAGAGCGGCTACGGCCTGACCGTCGAGGACGAGGCGCGGCTGCTCCGGATCGCCGCGCGGTTCACCGACGACACGACGTTCCTCGGCGCGCACGTCGTCCCCGAGGAGTCCGCGGGTGACCGGAGCGCCTACGTCGACCTGGTGGCCGGTGCGATGCTCGAGGCCTGCCGACCCCACGCCCGATGGATCGACGTCTTCTGCGAGGAGGGCGCGTTCGACGTCGACGAGGCACGACGGATCCTGCTCGCCGGGCAGGCGGCGGGGCTCGGTCTCCGGGTGCACGCGAACCAGCTGACCGCGTCCGGAGCGGCACGCCTCGGGGTGGAGCTCGGGGCCGCGAGCGTCGACCACTGCACGTTCCTCGACGACGACGACGTGGACGCACTCGCCGGGTCGAGCACCGTCGCGACGTTCGTGCCCGGGGCGGAGTTCTCGACACGGCAACCGTTCCCGTCGGTCGCGCGCCTCCGCGACGCGGGTGTCCGGACGGCGATCGCGACGGACTGCAACCCCGGATCGTCCTTCACGACCGCGATGCCCTTCTGCATCGCGCTCGCGGTGACGCAGATGGGCATGACGCCGGACGAGGCCCTCGCGGCCGCGACCACCGGGGGTGCCGCCGCACTCCGACGGGACGACGTCGGCGTCCTGCGCGTGGGCAGTCGCGCGGACCTCGTCGTGCTCGACGCGCCCTCGTACGTCCACCTGGCGTACCGGCCGGGCGTGCAACTCGTCGCGGGGGTCTGGCGTTCCGGCGTCCGGACGGAGCGCTGGGCCGCCGCGGATCCCGCGGTCCGGTGACCGAGCTCGTCCGGTTCGCCGACGTCGAGCCCGGGCCCTGGGCCAACGGCGGCGGCGTGACGTGGGAACTGGCCCGCGGGCCCTCGGCGTCCCCCACGTGGGACTGGCGGATCAGCATCGCCGCGGTCGAGGCACCCGGTCCGTTCAGCACGTTGCCGGGTGTGGACCGCACGCTCGTGTGCCTGGGGCCGGAGCCGCTCGCGCTCACGGTCGCGGATGCCGTGCAGATCGTCCCACCGTTCGGATCGGTCACGTTCACCGGCGAGGAGGCCGTGGCCGCGACGAGCACGACCGCGACCCGCGACCTCAACGTGATGACCCGGCGGGGGCGCGCGGGGGCGGACGTCGCCGTGGTCGACGTCGATCCGGGTGTCGAGGCGGAGGTCCTCGCGGACGCGGCCGATCTGACCGTCGTCGTCGCGCTGGACGGCCGGACAGCGATCGCCGAGCCGGCCGCGCTCGGTCCGGACGGGCCTCCGACGCCACTGGCGCCGGGCGATGCGGTCCTCTTCGACCACCTGGACGCGCGCCTCCGCGTCCGGGGATCCGGGCTCGTCTGCCTGGTCCGGATCCGGACGCGCCGCTGACGCGGTTCACGATCTGTCCGTTTTCCGAACGGAACGAACAGATCGACTACTGTTTCGTTGCGCGAGTAGTTCACGATGTGGCATTCTTTTGCCGTGCCCGACCCCGGGCATCATCACCCCGATCGCGCCCGGCGACGCCGCCAGAAACGAGACCATGATGAGCATCGCGCAGCCCCACCCCCGGGTCTCCGGGACCTCCTTCATCGACCCGTCGAGTGCCGCGCTCGACCGGTTCCCGCCGACGCAGCCGATCGACATGCGGCCGCTGCTCGCCGATCGGGGTGTCTGCTGATGCACAGCACGTACCAGGCCTGGTCCGGCGCCGGCACGATGCGCGCGGGCGCGGGTCGACGCTACGGACTGACCGACCCGGCCGTCATCGACGCCTACGTCTCGCGTCGGGTCGAGGACCCGCGCCTGCTGTCCGGGCGGGGATCGGGCGCCGCGAGCGGCCCGAGCTACGCCGACTTCTTCGCGGCACCCACCGCGTAGCATCCACGCCACCGGAACGACCGACCAGAAGGACCACATCCGCCGATGCCGTTGACCGTCGTCCGCCGCGAAGCGCGGCACCTGTACGCACGAGAGCCGCGGAGCGCGGCCGCTCGCCAGGCCGTCGACGCGCTCCTGGGCGTGCAGAGCGCCGAGGAGCAACAGATCGAGCGCGCCCGGGTCGCGAGCGGCCTGACGAAGAACGAGTTCCACGCCATCCGCTACCTGCTCCAGGCGCAGCGTGACGAGCGGGCCATGGGCCCCAAGGACCTCGTCGTCATGCTCAACGTGTCGAACGCGTCGGTCACCAAGATCGTCGACGAGCTCGAGCGCAAGGGCGACCTCCGGCGGGTGGCGCACCCGAGCGACCGGCGCGCGCAGGTCCTCGAGCCGAGCGAGCAGGCCGCCCGCAAGATCGACGCCGCGTACGAGCGGTTCCACGAGTCCGTCGTGGACGTCTTCGACCGGCTGTCCGACGAGGACAACGCCGTCGTGACCCGTGTGCTGACGACCCTGACGACCGCCATGGCCGAGCGGGCCGCCGCCGAGACGGCCTCCACACCGGCTGTCCCCGCCGACGGATCCACCGGACAGGAGCAGCTGAGCGACCACGCGGACGCCGCTCGATAGCGTCGATTCCTCCCCCTCCGAGCGACGGCCCGACCGTCGGGTCTCCGACGGGGCGGATCACGAGGAGCGATGGTGGCGACGCGGAGCACGACAGCCGGGGGAGCCGACACGACGGGGCGACCTGCACCGGGCGGACGGGCCCTGCCACCGCTGACCCCGGGTCCGTACTCGCGACGGCTCGGGTTCGTCGCGGTCGTCGCGACCTTCGGCGGTCTGCTCTTCGGGTACGACACCGGCGTCGTCAACGGCGCGCTCGACTCGCTCACCGCGGATCTCGGGCTCACACCCACGACTGAGGGGCTCGTGACGTCGGCGATCCTCGTCGGGGCGGCGCTCGGCGCGTTCACCACGGGTCGCATCTCCGACCACAACGGTCGGCGACCCACCATCCGCACGCTCGCCGTCGTCTTCTTCGTCGCCGCGCTCGCGTGCGTGCTGTCCCCGACGTGGGAGGTCCTCGTCGCGGCGCGGTTCGTCCTCGGCATCGCCGTCGGCGGGGCGTCCGTCACGGTCCCGGTGTTCCTGGCGGAGCTGTCGCCGACCGAGAAGCGCGGCGGTCTCGTGACCCGGAACGAGCTCATGATCGTGACGGGGCAGCTGGCCGCATTCGCGATCAACGCCGTGATCGGGTCGATCTGGGGCTCCCACACCGACGTCTGGCGGTACATGCTCGCGGTCGCGCTGATCCCCGCCGTCGCGCTGTTCATCGGCATGCTCCGCGTGCCGGAGAGCCCGCGGTGGCTGCTCGGCAAGGGGCGCGAGGACGACGCGCTCGCCGTGCTCCGCACCATCCGCTCGGACGAGCGCGCGGTGGCCGAGATGGCCGAGCTGCACGACCTCGCCGCGGAGGAAGCGGAGGCCCGCTCCGGCCGGATCCTCGATCTGTTCCGCGAGCCGTGGCTGCGCAGGCTCGTGTACATCGGCGGCGGACTCGGCATCGCCCAGCAGGTCACCGGGATCAACTCGATCATGTACTACGGCACGCAGGTGCTGCAGGAGTCCGGGTTCAGCCAGCAGGGTGCCCTGATCGCGAACGTCGGCTCGGGGGTGATCGCGGTCCTCGCCGTCGTGATCGGCCTCCGCTTCATCAACCGACTGGGCCGGCGCACGTTCCTCATCAGCGGGTTCGCGGGCACGACCCTGTTCCATCTGCTGATCGGTCTGGCGTCGGTGATCCTGCCGCAGGGCACGCTCCGCGCGGTGGTCGTCCTCGTGTTCATCATCTGTTTCGTCGGCATCATGCAGGGCACCATCGGGCCACTCGTGTGGCTCATGCTCTCCGAGGTGTTCCCGCTGCGCCTCCGTGGGGCCGGCATGGGGCTCACCGCACTCGTGCTCTGGCTCGCGAACTTCGGGGTCAGCCTGACGTTCCCCATCGCCGTCGCGGCCTTCGGGATCTCGACGACGTTCTTCGTGTTCGCCGTGCTCAACGCCGCCGCGCTCGTGTTCGTGCTCACGGTCGTCCCCGAGACCCGGGGGCGATCGCTCGAGCAGCTCGAAGCCGACTTCGCCACGGGGGCGATCTCGATCCACGGGTCGACGAACGACGTCACGAACGCCCGGTACCAGCAGGACGGCGGGTCGTCACGCCCCTGATCACGCTCCGGCCCACGCGCCCCTGACCGCCTCCGGACGCCCACCCCGCCGACACGACCCCGCCAACTGGGGGTCTGTGAGGTCGCACAGGGGCTGTTGTCGGGCCTCCGCTCGGGCTAGCGTCGTCAGGTCGGCGATCGCAACCCGAATCGGCGCCGGGCACCCCCGACCGCTCAGCCTCCGAGAGTGACCATGCGCACCGTCCGTCTGCCCCTCATCGTCGTCGCCGCCGCCGCCCTCACGGTCACCGGCTCGGCCCTCCCCGCGGTGGCGGACGAGCCGGGAGGCGCGACCACCGCCACGACGTCCGCCGCGTCGACGTCCACCCCCTCCGCCGCGGCGCCCGCGCCGTCGGCGGCCTCGCCCGCGTCCGGGGCCACCGCATCGGCCGCGCCCACCGCGTCGCCGAGCCCCTCGGCCACGACGCCCGCCCCCTC
>NZ_QKTQ01000027.1:0-16007 GCF_003234875.1 Curtobacterium sp. MCBD17_028
CGCCCCGCCGCCATCGCCGCTCGCCCCGCCGCCATCGCCGCTCGCCCCGCCGGCGGCCCGGCCGGGCCGCGAGTCAGCCGGCCAGCCGATCTCATCGTCGACAAGTCAGGAAAACGGCCTCCAGACCGCCGGAACGGCCGGAACCGGGAGGCCGGTTCCTGAGCGAGCAACGAAGCCCGCGCTCTGTGCCCCCTCCACAGCATGGTCGACACGGCGGTCATCCCCGGGTTCCTCCGGGAGCGAGCACGAAGCCGAGGCGACCCGGCACCATCGACGAGATGAACCACGTCCAACACCTCGTCTCCGCGGCGGGCGGGCTCCTGCACCGACGCGACCTGGTCGGCGCAGGAGTGCGCGACCGACAGTTGACCGCTGCCGTCAGGACCGGCACCGTCCGCCGCCCGCGCCGCGGGTGGTACTCGACCTGGGCGCCCGAGGACCCACGGTTCGTCGCCGTCCGCGTCGGGGGCCGGCTCACCGGTTTCATCGCACTGGCCCCGCTGCTGCCATGGAGCGCTGACGGGCGCCGCACACCGGCGCCGATCACGGTCTCCGTTCCGCGGAACGCCGCCCGTCTCCGGCCCCGACGTGGTGTCCGCGTCGTGTACGACCCGCCGCGGGTGCAGGACCGCGGCTCGGAGTGGGCAGTCCATCCTCGTGACGCACTCGCCCGCGCGATCGTGGACGCTCCGTTCGACGAGGCCGTCGCACTGCTCGACTGGGCCATGCACTCCGGCGCACTGACGCGCGGCGACGTCCTGGCCGCGGTCGGCTCGCTCCCGGAAGACGCTCGCGGCGTCCTCGACTGGGCGGATCCCCGCTGCGACAGTTACCCGGAGAGCATCGCCAGGACCAGACTCCGCCGAGCGGGCCACGCCGTCCGTCCCCAACTCCCTCTCCCGACCGGCGAACGCGTCGACCTCCTCGTCAACGGTGCTGTCGCACTCGAGATCGACGGTCGTGCCTTCCACGAGGCCACGTTCGAGCGAGACCAGCGGAAGGACCTCACGATCGCCGCGTCAGGTCTGGTCCCGCTTCGGGTGTCCGCGCGGATGATCGCGACGCTCTGGCCGCAAGTGGTCGCCGCCGTCGAGCGAGCCTCGAGGACGCGCTCGCACGGGCACCGTTCAGCATGGGTGCGCGCGGTGCGGGAGACCCCCGGTGCTCGGCGACGGTGGCACCTCCGCCGCAGCGGTCTCCGCCCCGCACCCACCTGGTAGCCGCGATACCGAGCCCCGGTAGACGGAGGGCCGGCACGATCGGGTGCGCGCGAGGCACCGTGTGAGCGTGTTCGCCGCCTCACGGCCCATCCCGTCGCTCACGCAGCCCTTCCCTCGCCAGCTGCACTGCAATCACCTGCCGCTGGGCGGAACCCGCTCCCGGCCGCGAGCAGCCAGCCCGTCAGCGCCGACGCGGACGCGCGACGCCGGGTTGGCCCGTGACCAGCGAGCCGGGAGGCACGTCGTGCGTCACGACCGTTCCCGCACCCACCACCGAATCAGACCCGACGGTGATCGAACCGAGGACCACCGCGCCCGCACCGAGCATCACTCGGTCGCCGATGCGCGGGTGCCGTTGCCCCTGGCCGCCGCCCTTCCCGCCGAGGGTGACGCCGTGGTACATCAGTACATCGTCGCCGATGACCGCCGTCTCGCCGATCACCACTCCCATCCCGTGGTCGATGAAAAACCGCCGACCGATGCGCGCGCCCGGATGGATCTCGATCCCGGTGGCCGTCCGCACCAGCTGCGACAGCAGCCGGGCCCCGAAACGCGATCCGGGCAGACCGTGAGCTCGCCACAGGCGCCGCGCGATCCGGTACCCCCACACGGCGTGGAGGCCCGAGTACAGCACGGCGACCTCACCGTCGGCGCGCGCCGCGGGGTCGTTGCGCCGGGCGGTGGCCACGTCCTCGCGCAGACGATTCAGGATGCCGACGCGGGTCCGAGAGCCGGAGGCCCGGGGAAGCACCCCGTTTCCTGAATCGTCAACGGCGACACCCGGGGTCTCCGCCGCTGCCTCGGGCGCCGGGACCTCGGACCGGTGTCGAGCACCGGAAGCAGCAGCACCGGAAGCACCAGCACCCGCAGCGCCCGCAGCGCCCGCAGCACCCGCACCCGCAGCACCAGCACCCGCGCCCGCACCCGCAGCACCTGCACCCGCACCCGCAGCGCCCGCAGCACCCGCACCCGCAGCACCAGCACCCGCGCCCGCACCCGCACCAACCGCAGACGCGCCCCGAGCCACGGACCCGCCGCGCCGAACGACGCCTCCGGGACGGTCAGTCACGCAACGAGGTCCTGGAACAGCACGGTCGACAGGTACCGCTCGCCGGTGTCGCACACCATCGCGACGATGCGCTTGCCGGCGTTCTCGGGCCGGGCGGCGATCTCGATCGCAGCGTGGATGATGGCGCCGGACGAGATGCCCGCGAGGATCCCCTCATCCGTGGCGAGGGCGCGGGCGACCCGGAGGGCGTCGTCGAGCTCGACGTCGAACACCTCGTCGATCACGGAGCGGTCGAGCACCTCGGGGATGAAGTTCGCACCCATCCCCTGGATCTTGTGCGGCCCCGCGGTCCCCTTGGTGAGCAGTGGGGAGTCCGCCGGCTCGACGGCGACGATCTGCACGCCCGGCACCTGCTCCTTGAGCACGTTCCCGACGCCGGTGATCGTCCCGCCGGTGCCGACGCCCGCGACGAAGACGTCGACCTTGCCGTCGGTGTCGCGGAGGACCTCCTGTGCGGTGGTCCGCCGGTGGATCGCGGCGTTCGCGGCCGTCTCGAACTGGTGCGCGAGGACGGCTCCCGGGGTCTCGTCAACGATCTGGGCGGCGCGAGCGACGGCGCCCTTCATGCCCTCCGACCCGGGCGTGAGCACGATCTCGGCACCGTAGGCACGCATGACGGCGCGACGCTCGATGCTCATGGTGTCCGGCATCGTGATGACGACCCGGTAGCCGCGCGCTGCTCCGATGAGTGCGAGGGCGATGCCGGTGTTGCCGCTCGACCCCTCGACGATCGTGCCGCCGGGCCGCAGGTCGCCGGCTTCCTCGGCGGCGTCGATGATCGCCACACCGAGTCGGTCCTTGATGCTCGCACCGGGGTTGTAGAACTCGAGCTTCGCGAGCACCTCGGCGCTGCCGGGACGGGGCAACCGGTTGAGGCGGACCAGGGGCGTGTTGCCGAACGCCTGGGTGATGTCGTCGTGGATCGTGCCCGTCATTGCCAGTCCCGTCGTGGTCGTGCTCGTCGCCGCATCCCTCGCAGGCGCGGGCCGAGGCCGATTCTATGCGCGCGACCCGGCCGGATGACGGGCGCGACCCGCAGGCGGTGGTTCGCCGGGCCTCCCGTGTGTACTACAATCGGTGAGCCGCGTTCCACGCCCCGGACGCGACATGGTGGGTATAGCTCAGCTGGTAGAGCGCCTGGTTGTGGTCTAGGAGGTCGCGGGTTCGAGCCCCGTTACTCACCCCGAGAACGAAGCGGATGGCCGCGGTGGTCCACACCGGTCATCCGCTTCGTCGTTGGAGGACCGTGGTCGCGTGAGCGGACCGCGCAGCGGTACTCGACGGACGTCGCGGAACCGGCGCAGCCGCCCCAGTTCTGGGCCTGGCGGCGACCGCGCGGAGGCGGTCGAATGGGAGCACGAGCGGAGCCGTCCGGAGGCGTCCGCCCGGCGACACCGCGAGGAGCCCGTGACCGACATCCAGAGCCACCTGCACCTGCCGCTCGGGACGCTGCGTAGCAAGACGCACGACACCGACGAGTTCGGCACGGACGAACCCGGCAGCCGCGGCACCGACCAGCACACGGCCTCCGACGCCGCGCAGGCCGACCGGCAGATCGCCGCCGACTCGCGGGTCCAGATCATCGACGGCATGATCCGCGTCCTCCAGACGACGGCCTTCCACGAGGTGACGGCCGAGGCGGTCGCCGCCGAGGCGGGCCTGACGCTCGAGGCGCTGCGCCACCACTTCCCGTCCTGGGACGGTCTGGTCCTGGCCACGCTCGACCGGTGGAACAGCGCACGGATGACCCCGCTCCTCCCGACCGCGCGGTCGCACGGCACGATCCGGCTCGTGCGGGCGATCATGGCGGACAACGCGGCGGAGCCGTCGCTCATGCGGTTCCTCGTCGCGCTCCTCAGCATCGCGGCGACGCCGGGCCACGCGCTCGCGCCGATGCTGCAGCACCGCTACCGGCAGTTCCACCTGGTGATCCAGCAGAGCCTCGTGGACGACATCGAGGCGGGCCGTGAACCGCAGACGATGCAGCCGGCTCGCGGCGCGGAGCAGCTCATCGCGCTCTACGAGGGCCTGCAGCTCCAGGCCATGGTCCGCCCGAGCATCGACCTGCTCGGCGCGTTCGACCGCGCGATCACCCGCATGCGCGACGGGTGGGGACGACGGTACGTCGCACCCGTCTGGGAGGCGTGACCGCGCGTCCCCGACGCATGCACGGTCCTGCTCCCCGTGCGACGATCGTGCCGTGATGGAGATGTCGCCCGAGCGGTTCGAGGACCTCGTCGTCGACGAGCTCGACCGGCTCCCCGACGAGATGGTGGACGGGCTGGAGAACGTGGCGTTCGTCGTCGAGGACGCCGCCGAGGACGGGGAGGACCTCCTCGGCCGCTACGACGGGGTCGCGGTGACCGAGCGGGACCGGTACGGGTTCGGGGAGCTCCCGGACCGGGTCGTCGTGTTCCGGCTCGCGCATCTGGCGTCCTGTGACACCGAGCAGCAGCTCCGCGACGAGGTGCACACGACCCTCGTCCACGAGATCGCGCACTGCTACGGCATCGACGACGATCGGCTGCACGAGCTCGGCTGGGACTGACCCGCGTCGAGCTCGGCGATCCGGAGCACGACGTCAGCGTGCTCCCGTGGCTGCTCCTCGGCGATGAACGCGGCCTCCTGCGCGGCCCACCGGTCCCACTCCCGCGCGAAGACCGGGCCGTCGCGGTCGAGTGCCCGACGGCGGCGCGCGTCGTCCTCGCCGTCCAGCCAGATCCGGAACGTCGCCATGCCCGACGCGGCCCGGGACAGCGCGCCGCAGCCCTCGACGACGAGGTCCTGGTCGGGTGCGACCGACACCCATCCGGCCGGGAGGCCCGCCGCCCAGTCCCACCGCCGCCATCCCGGGCGTCCGGTCGCGTCCGGCGGCGCGAGCACGTCCCGCACCACGGCGTCGGCGGCGGCCCGGAGTCCGTCCCAGCCGGGGTAGACGTCGTCGAGGTGGACGACCTGCGCGGGCACGGCTGCGGCGAGCTGGTCCGCGAGCGTCGTCTTGCCGGTGCCGGACCGTCCGTCGACGAGGACGACCACGCGCGGTGCCGGAGCCGTGCGCCCGGCACTCGCGCGGGTGGCACCGGTGCGGACACCGTTGCCTGCGGCACGGATGCGGTCGACGAGGGCGCGGACGTCCACCGGGCGCCCCTCGGCGTCGACGAAGCGAGCCGTTGCCGGGACCCCGGCGCCCGGCGCGGGCCACGAGGCACCGGCACCCAGCGGCGCGCGGGCGTCCCGGCCCTCACACACGGTGCCAGGTCCCCGCCACGACGGCGGCGGCGATCGCGACGAGGCCGACCGCGCTGCACACGAGGACCATCGCCCACTCCGCTCCCCCGAACCGGACCGGCCGGGCCCAGGTGCGCCGGACGGGGGCACCGAAGCCGCGCGACTCCATGGCGACGGCGAGCGTCGTCGCACGGCGCAGGGCGAGCACGAGCAGGGCGAACGCCATCGACGCGCCACGCCGCACCCGGCCGCGGTCGGCGATGCCCCGGGCACGTCGGGCCATGGCGAGTTGCCGCCAGTCCTCGCGCATCAGGGTCGTCATCCGCACGGCGGCGAGCGCGCCGAGCACGAACCGCGCGGGCAGGTGCAGGACCTGCGCCAGGCCGTCGGCGAGGTCCGTCGGGTCGACGCGTGCGAACAGCGCGACCGCGGGCAGCCCGATGGCGAGCAGCCGCAGCACGGTGGCGATCGCCAGCACCAGCGAGCCGTCCGTGACGTGGGCGAACCCGAGGTCGAACCAGGTGCGGCCCGATGCGCGTCCGTAGAGCGCGATGCTCACCCCGGCCACGGGTGCCGCGACGAGGACCGGTGCGGCGCGGAGGAGCAGCGACCGCACGGGCACCCGGACGATCGGCAGGAGCACGAGTTCGAGGCCGAGCGCCACCGCGGCCGACACGACGTCGAGGGTCGTCACGAGGCACACGGCCAGGGCGACGCCCCCGAGCAGCGAGGCCACGGGGGCGACGCGGTCGAGGGGCCCCCGGTCGTACCGCTCGGCGGTCGGCGGTCCGTCGAGCGCGATCACGCGGCACCTGCTTCCACGCGCACTGGTGCGAGCCGGAGTTCGTCGGCGCCGAGCGCGCCGAGCAGCGCCGCGTCGTGGGTCACGGCGACGATGCCGGACCCGGCGTCCGCCAGCTCCGTGAGCCGGTCGACGATCGCCTGCCAGGTCGCGCGGTCCTGGCCGGACGTCGGTTCGTCGAGGACGACGACGGGCGGCCGCGCCACGATCGCGGTACCGATCGCGAGTCGGCGCTGCTCGCCTCCCGAGAGCGTGAACGGGTTCGCGTCCGCGAGGGCGTCGAGGCCGAACGCCGCGAGCACCGCGTCGACGCGCTCGTCGGCGGTGTGGCGGTCGAGCCCGGTGGCGACCGGTCCGACGGCGAGTTCCTCGCGGACGCTGCGGGCCACGAACTGGTGGCCGGGGTCCTGGAGGACCGTCCCCACCCGGGCGGCGAGGTCGCGGCTCGACCACCGGGAGGGCACCGGCCCCGCACCGGCCGCGAGTGCGTCGGACGCCGCGAGGACGCCGCCGGCCGGCGGGAACAGCCCCGCGAGCGTCAGGCCGAGGGTGGACTTGCCGACACCGTTCGGTCCGGTCACCCCGAGCACGCGGCCGGTGCGGACCTCGGTGTCGATGTCGTGGCCGACGGGGCTGCGACGCCCTCGAGCCGTCGCGAGCCCCGAGGCCCGGAGCAGCAGCTCCCCACCGGTCCGGAGCGGACGTGGGTCGGGTTCCGCGCCCGGCACCCAGACGCCCGCTGCGGTGAGCGCCGTGCCGTGCCGGGCGAGCACCTCCTCCGGCGCCCCGTCGGCCGCGATCCCACCGCCGGGCGTGAGCAGCACGAGCCGGTCGACGAGGTCGAGCCAGGTGCCGATGCGGTGCTCCACGACGAGGAGGGTGGCCCCGGTGGCCACGAGGACGTCGCGAACGGCGTCGTGGACCTGCCGCACGCCGTCGGGGTCGAGGTTCGCGCAGGGTTCGTCGAGCACGAGTGCCCCGGGCCGCATCGCGAGGACCCCGGCGAGGGCGAGGCGCTGCCGCTGCCCGCCGGACATCGCCGAGGTCGAGCGGTCGAGCGGGAGGTCGAGTCCGACGAGCGCGAGTGCCTCGCGGACGCGCGGACCGATCTCGGCTCGCGGGACGCCGAGGTTCTCGGGGCCGAACGCGACGTCGTCGCCGATGCGCGACATCACGGTGTGCGCCTCGGGGTCCTGCATGACGAGCCCGACGCGGCCCCGCACGCGGCGCGGGTCCTGCCCGTCGACGAGGACGCCGCCCTCCTCGACGCCCGCGCCGACGTCACCCGGCTGCGTGCCGTCCGCGTCGTCGTCACCGAGGACCCCCGCGACGGCCCGGAGGAGCGTCGACTTGCCCGAGCCGGACGCGCCGACCACGGCGACGCGTTCCCCGGGCCGGACGTCGAGGTCGACGCCGCGCACGGCCCAGACGTCACGGTCGGGGTACCGACGCCCCCAGCCACGGAACCGGATCGCCGCGGGGCGCGTCCGTCCGTCGGTGGCGGCGGTGGGCATCAGGACCGGGAGGGGCGCTGCGGGCGGCGACGGGCCTCCCGGCCGGCAGCGAACGCACTGAGCACGCCCGTGCGGGCGAGCGCGCGGACGAGCAGCCACGATCCGCCACCGGCGATGACGCCACCCGAGATGATCGCGCAGACGATGTAGACGACCTTGAACGCGAGTGCGTACGCCGGGTACCAGAGCACCGAGTCGTTGATCCCGAGGGCGAGCCCGGCAGCGGCGCCCGCGAGGACGACGACCGGCGCTCGGTACACGCGGTAGAGGAACAGCGCGAGGACGATCTCGGCGCCGAGGCCCTGGACGAGCCCGGACACGAGCGTGAGCCAGCCGCCCCACTCGTTGCCGACGAGCGCTTCGACGCTCGCGGCGACGACCTCGCCGTAGAGCGCCGCGCCCGGCTTCCGGACGACGACGCCGACGAGCACGCCAGCGAACAGCCAGACGCCGCCGACCAGGGACTGCGACCCGGGGAGGACCAGACCGAGTCCGACGCTGATCGGGGAGTAGCCGAGGTCCCACAGTGTGAAGACGAGACCCGCCGCGACTCCGAGGACGCTCGCGACGACGATGTCGACCACGCGCCACCGGAAACGGCGACGGGAGGGCTGCGGGGCTCCGTCGGTGACAGCGGCGCTGTCGGTCTGGAGGGGCGGGTCGGCTGGCCGGTCGGCGGGGCCGGTCGCCGCGGGGCCGGTCGCGGCGGGGCCGGTCGCGGCGGGGCCGGTCGCGGCGGGGCCGGTCGCGGTGTGGCCGGTCGCGGTGGGCATGGGCGTGGACGCGCGCTCGCGCATGGTGACTCCTCCCTGCGCCGGCATGACCCGGATCAGGTTCGACGGTCGGAGCGCCGTTCGCTCCCTCTCAGCCCGCAGGTCGCGGACTCCCGTGTGTGTGGCCCCGAGTATAGGCGCGGTGGGCCACGTCCCCACGCATGGATCCGTGGCCGGGCAGGAGGCCCGGTCCCGCGCCTCCCGTCCGCTACTTCTTGAGGGCGCGCACCAGCTTGCGCAGGACCGTGCCGACGGTCCACGCGAACGGCGTCGCGACCGCGAGCAGGGCGATGATGTTCGGCTCGAACACGAGCGCACGACCGGGGCGGCGGACGTACGCACCGACGGGGATCGACGCGCTGCCGCCCCCGCCACCGCCGTTCTCGTCCTGGTCACCGCCGGCGCCGAAGCCGTACCACCCGATCGACACGGGCACGATGGTGGCGTCACCGACCTCGATCGGGTCGCCGTAGTTCGTGGCGACCCCGAGCGGGCGGACCTTGTCGGCGAGCTGCGCCGCGATGTTCGTCATGCGCGCGAGGCTACTCCCGAGCATCGGCGGGAGCACGGGCACCCCGGCCGTCCACAGGGGAACGGGACCGCCGACCGTCCACAGGCGTGGCTGCGCTCCGGACATCGCCGAGCGGTGCCGATAGGTTGGGCCGGTCATCGACCAGGAGGTCCCGCTTTTGCAGACTTGGCCCGGCAACCCCTACCCCCTCGGTGCGACGTACGACGGCAGCGGCACGAACTTCGCGATCTTCAGCGAGGCCGCCGAACGCGTCGAGCTCTGCCTCTTCGACGACGACGGCACCGAGACCCGCATCGACCTGATCGAGGTCGATGCCTACGTCTGGCACGCCTACCTGCCGAACGTCGGTCCGGGGCAGGAGTACGGATTCCGCGTGCACGGCGAGTACGCCCCGGAGCGCGGGCATCGAGCCAACCCGAACAAGCTCCTGCTCGACCCCTACGCCAAGGCGACCAGTGGAGACATCGACTGGGACCAGTCGCTGTTCTCGTACACCTTCGGTGCGCCGGACAGCCGGAACGACGAGGACTCGGCGTCGCACATGGTGAAGGGCGTGGTCATCAACCCGTTCTTCGACTGGCAGGGCGATCGACACCCGAAGGTCCCCTACGGCGAGACCGTGATCTACGAGGCCCACGTCAAGGGCCTGACGAAGACCCACCCGGACATCCCCGAGGAGCAACGGGGCACCTACGCGGGCGTCGCGCATCCAGCGGTCATCGGGCACCTCAAGCGGCTCGGGGTCACCACGCTCGAACTGATGCCCGTGCACCAGTACGTGAACGACTCGATCCTGCAGCAGAAGGGCCTCAGCAACTACTGGGGGTACAACACGATCGGGTTCTTCGCCCCGCACTCGCACTACTCCGCCAGCGGGGACCGTGGGCAGCAGGTGCAGGAGTTCAAGGCGATGGTCCGGACCCTGCACGACGCCGGGATCGAGGTCGTGCTCGACGTCGTGTACAACCACACGGCCGAGGGCAACCACCTCGGACCCACCTTGTCGTTGAAGGGCATCGACAACGCGGCGTACTACCGCCTGATGGACGACGACCAGCGGTACTACCGCGACTACACGGGAACGGGGAACTCGCTCAACGTCCGGCACCCGCACTCGCTCCAGCTCATCATGGACTCGCTCCGGTACTGGGTGACCGAGATGCACGTGGACGGCTTCCGGTTCGACCTCGCCGCCGCGCTCGCCCGCGAGTTCTACGAGGTCGACCGCCTGGCGACGTTCTTCGAACTCGTGCAACAGGACCCGATCGTGTCGCAGGTCAAGCTCATCGCGGAGCCGTGGGACGTCGGGCCCGGCGGGTACCAGGTCGGGAACTTCCCGCCGCAGTGGACCGAGTGGAACGGGCGGTACCGCGACACCGTGCGCGACTTCTGGCGAGGCGAACCGTCGACGCTCGGTGAGTTCGCTTCACGCATCTCCGGATCCGCCGACCTGTACGAGCACGACGGGCGCCGCCCGGTGGCCAGCATCAACTTCATCACCGCCCACGACGGCTTCACGCTGCTCGACCTGGTCTCCTACAACGACAAGCACAACCAGGCCAACGGCGAGGACAACAACGACGGCGAGAGCCACAACCGATCCTGGAACTCCGGGGTCGAGGGCCCCACCGACGACCCGGAGATCACGGCGCTCCGGCTCCAGCGACGCCGGAACTTCCTCGCGACGCTCCTGCTCAGCCAGGGCGTGCCGATGATCCTGCACGGCGATGAACTCGGGCGCACGCAGCTCGGCAACAACAACGTGTACGCGCAGGACTCGGAACTGAGCTGGATCGACTGGGCGCACGCCGACCAGGAGCTCATCGACTTCGTCGGCGAGGTCGTCCGCCTCCGGCGCCACCACCCGACGTTCCGACGGACCCGGTACTTCAACGGCCGACCCGTGCGCCGCGGGCAGGACGAGCCGCTGCCGGACATCGTCTGGCTCACCCCGGAAGGCGACGCGATGCAGCCGGAGGAGTGGGACTCCGGCTTCGGCAAGAGCGTCGGGGTGTTCCTTAACGGCGACGGCATCCGCGGCCGTGACTCCCGCGGCGGACGCGTCACCGACGTCAACTTCCTCATGTACTTCAACGCCCACTCCGAGACCGTCACGTTCACGGTGCCGTCCGACGAGTACGCCCACGCGTGGAAGATCCGGATCGACACGGCCGACCCGGGCGAGAAGGGCGACATCGTCGCCGCCGGAGAGCCGCTCGACGTGCCGGCGCGCTCGATGCTCGTGCTCCGCGCGGAACCCCCGCAGGAGCCGACGAGTACACCGGTGTCGACGACCACCACGAGCGCTCCGACCGCGACCCCGACCGCCCCCGACGGCGTCGACACCGCGACGGAGGCCATGACCGCCACCCCGCCGGGCACCCCGCGCCCGGCACCGACCGCCGATGCCGGCAAGGGAGACCCGACGTGACCTCGACCCACAACGAGCAGGCAGCGGTGCCCGCTCGCCGTCCGGGAGGCGCGCGTCGCGTCCCGGACTCCACCTACCGCCTCCAGGTGACCGCCGACTTCGACCTGACGGCCGCCGCCGAGGTCGTCGACTACATCGCCGCGCTCGGTGCCGACTGGGTCTACCTGTCCCCGGTCCTCCAAGCCGAAGCGGGGTCGAGCCACGGCTACGACGTCGTCGACCACTCCCGGATCGACGTGTCCCGCGGCGGCGACGACGCGTTCCGCGCACTGACGACCGCTGCGCACGCGGCCGGGCTCGGGGTCCTCGTCGACATCGTGCCGAACCACATGGGCGTCGCGGACCCGGCGTCGAACCCCTGGTGGGAAGACCTGCTGACCCACGGGCGGGACTCCGCCGTGGCCGACGCGTTCGACGTCGACTGGGCCGCGGGCGGCGGACGCATCCGCGTGCCCGTGCTCGACTACGACCTCGAGAGCGGCACCGAGGACGGCCTGGACGCCATCACGCTCGAGGGCGACAAGCTCATGGTCGGGACGACCGCCTACCCGACCGCCCCGGGGACCGTGAACCCGGGCGACGACGTGCGCACCGTCCACGACCGCCAGCACTACGAGTTCGTGCACTGGCGTCGCGCCGACCACGACCTCAACTACCGCCGGTTCTTCGCCGTGAACACCCTCGCCGCGATCCGGGTCGAGGAGCCCGAGGTGTTCACCGCCTCGCACGGCCTCATCGGGCAGTGGTTCCGCGACGGTCAGGTCGACGGTCTCCGCATCGACCACCCGGACGGCCTGTACGACCCGGCGGGGTACCTCGACGACCTGGCCGAGTTGACCGGCGGGGCGTACACCCTCGTCGAGAAGATCCTCGAGCCCGGCGAGGAGCTGCCCGCATCGTGGCCGGTCGACGGCACGACGGGCTACGACGCCCTCGGGTACGTCGACCGCCTGTTCGTCGACCCGGCCGGCGCGGAGCCGCTCGGCGCGCTCGACTCGCGGCTGCGCGGCGAACGGGACGCCTTCCGGTGGGACCTCCTGACGCACGGCACCCGGCGCGACGTGACCGACGGCATCCTCGGCAGCGAGGTCGCCCGACTGACCCGTCTCCTGGCGCCCGAGGTGCCCGACGTCGACCCTCGTGTCATCGAGGACGCCGTCGCCGAGGTCACCGCGTCGTTCGGCGTCTACCGGACCTACCTTCCGGAGGGCGCACACGACCTCGTCGAGGCCCTGGAGACCGCGTGCGAGCGCCGTCCCGACCTCGACCCCGTGATCGACCGGATCGCCCCGTTCCTCGCCGACCCCGAGCACCCGGCGGCGATCCGCCTGCAGCAGACGTCGGGGATGGTCATGGCGAAGGGCGTCGAGGACTCGGCGTTCTACCGCTACTCGCGCCTGACGAGCCTGAGCGAGGTGGGAACGGACCCGAGCGTGTTCTCCATCACGCCGACCGAGTTCCACCGCGCGCAAGAGGGTCGCCTCGCCGCCTGGCCGCACGCCATGACCACGCTCACGACCCACGACACGAAGCGGAGCGAGGACACCCGCGCCCGCATCGCGACGCTCGCCGAGCTGGGTGACGAGTGGGTCGCCGCGTTCGAGCGTCTGAACGCCCTCGCACCGCTCGAGGACGGCGTGCTCGCGAACCTCCTCTGGCAGGCGATCGTCGGCGCGCGGCCCGCCTCCCGCGAGCGGCTGCACGCCTACGCCGAGAAGGCCTCGCGTGAGGCCGGGAACACCACGACCTGGACCGCCCCGAACGAGCCCTTCGAGGAGCGTATGCACGCGCTCGTCGACGCCGCGTTCGACGATCCGGAGGTGGTCGCGGAGCTCGACGCGATCGACCGTCGCATCGAAGCCGCCGGCTGGTCGAACGGCCTCGGCATGAAGCTCGTGCAGCTCGCTGGCCCCGGCGTCCCGGACGTCTACCAGGGCACCGAGCTGTGGGACCGCTCCCTCGTCGACCCGGACAACCGACGACCCGTGGACTACGCCGAGCGACGACGTCTCCTCGTCGCCGTGGAGGAGGGCGCACTGCCCCCGGTCGACGCCTCCGGCGCGGCGAAGCTCCTCGTGACCTCGGCCGCCCTGCACCTGCGCCGCGACCGGCCCGAGCTGTTCACGCGCTACCTGCCGGTGCCGGCTTCGGGCGTCACCGCGGACCACGTCGTCGCGTTCGACCGCGGCGGTGCCGTGGTCGTGGCCACGCGCCTCCCGATCGGACTCGAACGGACCGGCGGCTGGGCGGACACGATGATCCACCCCGTGCCGGAGGACCGCATCGACGTCCTCACCGGCCGGACGTTCCGGGCGGGACGCGGTATCGCCGTGGCCGACCTGCTCAGCACCTACCCCGTCGCGCTCCTGGCGCCGGCGGCCAACACGACGGACGAGCCCTCGGGCGTCACGATGGAAGGCCACGCATGATCCCCGAACCGCCCGCCGGAACCGTCCGCACCGGCTCCTCGTTCCGCTCCGGACCGATCCGTGCCGGCCGGTACGAGGTGTGGGCCCCCGACGCCGACCGCGTGCGGTTGGTCGTCGATGGCACGGACCACGAACTGACCCGCGACGACCACGACTGGTGGAGCACGGATGCCGTCACGCCCGTCGTCGGCGCCCGGTACGGGTTCCGACTCGGCGACGACGACGCGGTGGTCCCCGATCCGCGCACGCTGTCGCAGCCCGACGGCGTCCACGGGCTGTCCGAGGTGATCGACCTCGACGCCTTCTCCTGGAGCGACGAGGGCTGGACCGGGCGTCCGGCCCGGGGCGCCGTGATCTACGAGATGCACGTCGGCACCTTCACTCCCGAGGGCACGCTCGACGCCGCTGCCGCCCGCCTCGAGCACCTGGTCGCGCTCGGCGTCGACCTGGTCGAGGTGCTGCCCGTCAACGCGGTGAACGGCATCTGGAACTGGGGGTACGACGGCGTCGACTGGTTCGCCGTGCACGCTCCGTACGGGGGCGCCGCCGCGTACCAGCGGTTCGTCGACCGGGCGCACGCACTCGGTCTCGGCGTGGTGCAGGACGTCGTCTACAACCACCTCGGGCCGAGCGGGAACTACCTGCCGCTGTTCGGGCCGTACCTGCTCGCCGGGCTCGGCAACACCTGGGGCGACTCGGTGAACGTCGAGCAGCCCGAGGTCCGGGCGTTCGTCCTCGACAACGTCCGCATGTGGTTCCGGGACTTCCACGTCGACGGGCTCCGACTCGACGCCGTGCACGCGATCCGCGACACCACCCGGCCGCACGTCCTGGCACAGATGGCCTCGGAGACCGACGCGTTCGCGCAGTGGATCCGGAAGCCGCTGTCCCTCATCGCCGAATCGGACCTCAACGACCCGATCATGTTCCGCCCGCGCGAGGCCCACGGCTACGGGCTGACCGGGCAGTGGTCGGACGACTTCCACCACGGTCTCCACGTCGCGCTCACGGGTGAGACCACCGGGTACTACGCCGACTTCGCACCACTCGCCGCGTTGGCGAAGGTGCTCGAGCGCGGGTTCCTGCACGACGGCACGTGGTCGTCGTTCCGAGGACGTCGACACGGGCAGCCGATCGACACCGAGACCGCGCCCACCACGGCGCTGGTCGTCGCGAACCAGAACCACGACCAGATCGGCAACCGCGCCACGGGCGACCGCCTGGCGGAGCACCTCGACGAGGCCGGTCTGGTGGTCGCCGCCGCCGTGACCCTGCTCGGGCCGTTCACGCCGATGCTGTTCATGGGCGAGGAGTTCGCCGCGTCGACGCCGTGGCAGTTCTTCACGTCGCACCCCGAGCCGGACCTCGGCATCGCGACGGCGAAGGGTCGCATCGAGGAGTTCGAGCAGATGGGGTGGGACCCGGACATCGTCCCCGACCCCCAGGACCCCGAGACGTTCCGACGGTCGAAGCTCCGGTGGGAGGAGACCCTCGAGGGGCGTGGCCGTCGCGTCCTCGATGCCTACCGGGCGTTGATCGCGCTCCGCCGCCGTGAAGAGGCCCTGGTCGACTGGCGCTTCTCGTCCAACAGCGTCCGGTTCTCCGAGGACGACCGCTGGCTGGTTCTGACGCGCTCGGACATCCACATCGTGGTGCACTTCGGGGACGCCGCTGCCTCGGTGCCCGTCGTGTCCGGCGCCGAGGTGCTCTTCGCCACGGAAGGTGCCACCGCCTCGGCCGACGGCGTGGAGTTCACCGGCCGGGGCGTCGTCGTCCTGCGCTGACCCGTCCGTTCCGCGGAGTGGGGCGGGGCGGGTATGCCCCGCCCCTGCTCTGCCCGTCCGCACGTGGGGCCGGGTGCCGTCCCGTCCCCGCACCGCGCTCGGGGATGAGCACCCGGTCGCCCCGCGCCGCCCCGCTCTGCCCCTCCACGCGTCACCCGGCCCGCACGCGCTCGCTGCCGGCGGCGCCTGCCTCCTTGCTGGCCGCGCGGCCGCCCGGTCCCCCGC
>NZ_QKTQ01000028.1:0-13355 GCF_003234875.1 Curtobacterium sp. MCBD17_028
CCCCACGCTCGCGTCGAACCTGCAGCTGTTGTGCGGCTCCGGGTCGACCGGCTGCCACGGCATCTCCTCCGCTCGCCCGAGGACGCGTACACCCGCCGGCTCATCGCGGCCTGCTCGACCGGGTCGGGGACGGGAGCGGCCGCGATGAGCCGGCGGGTGTACGCGTCCTCGGGCGAGCGGAGGATGCGTTCGCGGGTCCCCGACTCCACCAGCCGCCCGTGGTTGAGCACGACGACGCGGTCGCAGAGCGAGTCGACGACGGCGAGGTCGTGGGTCACGAAGAGGCAGGCGAACCCCAGGCGCTCCTGCAGTTCGCGGAACACGTCGAGCACCCGCGCCTGCACGGACACGTCGAGGGCGCTCGTCGGCTCGTCGGCGATGAGGAGTGCCGGATCGAGCGCCACCGCGCGGGCGATCGCGATCCGCTGCCGCTGCCCGCCCGAGAGCTCGTGTGGGTACCGGTGTCGCCACCCGGGGCCGAGCCCGACGTCGGTGAGCAGTCGGTCGACGCGCACGTCGACCTCCGCGGGGTCCAGCCCGAGGATGTGGCGGAGCGGCTCGGCGATCGTCTGCGCGACCGTGTACCGGGGGTTGAGCGAGAGCATCGGGTTCTGGAACACGACGCCGACCCGCCGACGCATCGCACGCCGGTCGGCACGACGCGCCGTCCCGACGTCCGTCCCCACGACCGTGACCGTGCCGGCGGTGATGGGTGCGAGTCCCACCGCGGCCCGTCCGATCGTGGTCTTGCCGCTGCCGGACTCCCCGACCAGGCCGACGATCTCACCACGCCCCACCGTGAACGTGACGTCGTCGACCGCCCGGAACCGCCCGCGGAGGCGGCTGCCGTACTCGACCACGAGGCCGCGGACCGCGAGGACCGCGTCCGGGACGGGCGTGGTGGCGGTGGGCACGGCCTCCCGGCCGGTCTCGCCCATGCGCGGGACGGCGGCGAGCAGCTCACGCGTGTACTCGGCGGCGGGGTGGTGGAAGACGTCCGCGACGTCGCCGGTCTCGACCACGCGCCCGTTGCGCATCACGACGACGCGGTCGGCCAGGTCCGCCACGACGCCCATGTCGTGGGTGATGAGCAGGATGCTCGCCCCGGTGCGTGCGCGGAGCCGGCGGAGGACGTCGAGCACCTCGGCCTGCACTGTCACGTCGAGCGCCGTCGTCGGTTCGTCCGCGATGAGGAGGTCCGGGTCCGCGGCGAGCGCCATCGCGATCATGACGCGCTGGCACTGGCCCCCGGACAGTTCGTGGGGGTACTGCCGGATCCGGTGCTCCGGGTCCGGCACCTCGACCATGCGGAGCAGCTCGACGCACCGCACGCGCACGGCGTCCCGGTCGCGGAGGCCCGGGTCGGCCCGGCGCACCGCCTCGGCGAGCTGGAACCCGATGGAGAACACCGGGTTGAGCGCGGCCATCGGGTCCTGGAAGATCATCGACACGCGTCGGCCGCGGACCCGGCGGAGCGTCGGCTCGTCCGCGCCGACGACGTCGAGATCGCCGAGTCGGACCGCTCCCGACGTCCGCGCTCCCTCGGGCGCGATGCCCATGACCGTCATGGCGGTCATGCTCTTGCCCGACCCCGACTCCCCGACGACGGCGACGACCTCGCCGCGGCCGACGGTGAACGAGGCGTGGTCGACGGCGACGACCTCCTCGTCCTCGACCGTGAACGCGACGGTGAGGCCGTCGACGACGAGGACGGGTGCGTCCGTCGCGGTGTCGTACGCGGTCGGTGTCGTCATGGTCGCTCCTCGGGGTCGGTGCCGGCGTCGCGGGCGGCCTTGAACGCCTCCCACTCCGCGAGCATCTTGCGGTGGTGGCTGTGCAGCCACGTCATGTAGTCGCGTCCGTTGACCAGGCGTTCGCGGATCGGTGCATCCGCGGGGTCGTCCGAGTCGCCGAGTGCCGCGAGACCCTGCTCGATCACGTCGCGCTCGCGGTCGAGGTAGCGACGCTCCCCCGCGAGCCAGCTCCCCCACACGTCGTTCTCGGCGCGGAAGTAGTGGCTGCGCTCGCCCGGGACGAAGTGCCGCTTGATGAACCCCGACACGACGAGGTGCCGCGTGGCCATCGACACCGCGCCGGAACTCGCCTCGAGCCCGGCCGCGATGTCCGCCGACGACGAGTACGGCGCGCGCGTCATGATGAGGTACGCGAGCACCCGTCCGTCCATGAGCGGGAACCCCGACCCCTGGAGCATGATCGCGAACTCCTCGACGAACGCCTGGCGGGCGGGGTCGAGGACCGGGCCGACACCGGTGGCGTCGGCGGGGGTCCGCTCGTCCGTGCTCATCCGTGTCCCGTGCTCAGGCGAGTCCGGCGGCGACCGCGGGCGACTCGTCACCCGGAACGGCCCAGGGCGTCATCGACATGCCCCCGCCCGCCCGGATCGCGGTCACCGTGCCGTCGTCGTCGCGGGTGTACCGGATGTCCTCGTCGACGGAGCCGAACCGGTTGCCGGAACTCATGCGCACGGTGTCCGGCCCGGTGACGGTGAGGCGCGTGACGCTGTCGAGCGGCCCGGGCGCCGAGGGGTCGATCTCGAGCAGGCGGTCGCCGATCCGGGCGATGTCCGCGACGCCCCACGGGTTCGCGAACCGACCGGTCAGGGTGTCGACGTCCACGTCGTCGGGGGCGTCCGAGAGTGCGTCGCCCGGGGCCGCCGTGTCCGCGGCGGCGTCGAGCAGCCGGAGGATGCCCTGGGCGAGCAGGGTCGCGGGTCCGGCGGCGGCGTTCGTCATGACCGAGATGACGAGCGACGACGTCGGGTCGAACAGCGACTGCGTGATGTGACCAGGGAACCCGCCCGAGTGTCCACGGACGTCGTGCCCGGCCACGCGGTCGACGATGAACCCCATGCCGTACCCGCGCGACGCCGGGTCGTCCTCGGCGGTCCACGCCCGACGCTGCGCCTGACGCTTGGCGTGGTCGGACAGGAGCTCGCCCTGCCCGATGACGTGCGCGGAGAAGTACCGGACGAGGTCCTCGGCCGTGCCGTGGAACCCGGTCGCCGAGGCCATCGCGCGCGTGTCCACGTGCGGGAGCCGCGAGCGGGTGCGGTCGACGTGGAAGCCCGTGTACCCGACGACGAAGTCGTCCGCCCGGGTCGGGTCCCAGTCCGGCCCGGTGTCCCGGAGCCCGAGGGGCTCGATGATCTCCTCGCGCACGTAGTCGTTGTAGGGACGCCCGGAGACCGCGGCGACGACCATGCCGAGCAGCGAGTACCCGAGGTTCGAGTAGTTGAAGCTCGAACCGACCGGGACCTTCGACCCCTGGTCGAGCACGAGCGCCAGCAGTTCGTCCTCGTCGGGGAACGGCCGCGCCAGCGACCAGTAGTCGCCGTCGAGTCCGTCGCGGAGGACCCCGGCGCCGTGCTCCATGAGCTCGCGGACGGTCGCGTCGGCGATCGGCGACCCCGCGTCGACGAGCGCGGGGACGTACGTGCCCACCGTGTCGTCGAGACGGAGCTGCCCCCGCTCGGCGAGCAGCATGAGCGCCGTGGCGGTGAAGGTCTTGGAGTGCGAGGCGATGCGGAACAGGTCGTGCTCCGTCAACCGGCGCCCGGCCTCCACGTCGGCGTACCCGTAGGCGGTCGACCAGACGACCTCGCCCTGGTAGCCGACGGCGACCTGCACGCCCGGCACCCGGAGCTGCCACACCTTGTACGCGACCCAGTCGGCGATGTACGGGAGGACGCCGCGGTACGCGTCGAGCGCGGCGGCGGAGGGTTCGGCGTTGGTCAAGGGAGTACCTCCTGATCGGTGACCGGCGTCAACGGCGACGCGGGTCGAGTGCGGTCCGCAGCGTATCGCCGAGCCCGATGACGCTGAGCACGGTGACCGCGAGGAACAGGGCGGGGAACACGAGCATGTGTGGCGCCTGCTGGAACTGGGTGGTGGCCGCCGAGAGCTGGAGGCCCCAGGAGATCGCCGGCGCTTCGAGCCCGATGCCGAGGTAGGTCAGCGACGACTCGGACACGATGGCCCCACCGACCGTGATGGTCGCGAGGACGAGCAGCGGCGAGATCGACGACGGCAGGACGTACCGCGTCGTGATGCGCCAGGTCGAGAGTCCCATCGTGCGGGCGGCGAGCACGAACTCGGCCTGCCGGATGCCGCGCACGGACCCGCGGACGAGCCGGGCCATGGTCGGCCAGCCGAAGAGCGCGAGCACGAGCGACACCGTCAGGACGTTCCGGTCGCCGACGCTGTTGAGCACGACGACGGCGCCGAGCAGGAACGGGAAGCCGAGGAACACGTCGGTGAGGCGGGAGAGGACGGCGTCGACCCAACCGCCGTTCATGCCGGCGAGCGTGCCGACGACGACCGCGACGACCATCGCGAGGACGGTCGTCAGGACCCCGACGGCGACCGACGAGCGGGTGCCGTACACGACGTTCGCGTACACGTCGCAGCCCTGCAGGTCGTAGCCGAACGGATGCCCGGCGGACGCGCCGTGGCCGCTCCTGCCGAGGTCGCAGGCACGCGGGTCGCCGTGGCCGAAGAACCCGGCGAAGAACGCCGGGAACACGGCGATGAGGAGCACGAGCGCCAGGACCGCGGCGGGGACCCAGAAACCGGGCGTGCGGAGGGCCGCGGCGAGCGGACGACGACGCGCGGCGACGACGGGTTCGAGGGTGGCGCTGAGCGCGGAGTCGGTCATCGTCTCACTCGCGGGTCGAGGGCGGCGTGGAGGAGGTCGACGAGCACGCTCGTCACCAGGAACACGAGGATGAGGGCGGTGGAGATCCCGACGACCGTGGCGCCCTCGTGCGACCGGATCCCCTGGAACAGCAGGTTGCCGACGCCGGGCAGGTTGAAGATGCCCTCGACGATGACGGTCCCGCCCATCAGGTACCCGAGGTCCGTCGCCAGGTACGTGACCGTCGGGATGAGCGAGTTGCGCATGACGTGCACACCCACGACGCGTCCGGGGGTGAGCCCCTTGGCCCTGGCGGTGCGCACGAAGTCCGCGTCGAGGGTGTCGAGCACGCTGGTCCGCGTGAGCCGCGAGACCGCCGCGAGACCGAAGACCGCGATGACGAGGGCGGGCAGGACGTAGGCGAACGGCCACCCCGCGGTGACCCCGGCGACCGGGAACCACCGGAGCCGCACGGAGAACACGAGTTGTGCGCCGACGCCGAGCACGAACACCGGCACGGCGCCGATCACGATCGTGCCGATGAGCACCGTCCGGTCGAGCACGGTGCCCCGCCGGAGCGCCGACACGACGCCGAGTCCGATGCCGAGGACGATCTCGAACAGCCAGGCGGTGAGCGCGAGTGCGATCGTCACGGGCCACCGCGCGGCCATCTCCGAGCCGACGCTCTCGCCGTCGAAGTCCGTGCCGAAGTCGCCGTGGAGCAGGCCGCCGAGGTAGCGGAGGTACTGCTGCCACAGTGGCTCGTCGAGGTGGTACTCGGCCCGCAGCGCGTGCACGACCGCGTCGCTGAGCGGCCGGTCGCCGCCGAGCGCCTTGATCGGGTCACCGGGGAGCGCGAACGTCATCGCGTAGATGAGGAACGTCACCCCGAGGAACACGATGAGCAGGCCGCCGAGTCGGCGGCCGACGACGAGCGCGGTCCGCATCACGCGCCTCCCGGCACGCCCACCGGTCGGGAGGCGCGGCTGCGGGCGGCCCCGTCGCCGGCGTCCGCCCCTGGGTCCGCCTCCGCCGAAGAGCCGGCCGCCGGTCCGTCGCCGCCGCCCGCCGCCGGGCCGAGCGTGCGTGCGAGGTGCGACGCCGCAGCGAGTACCGCGCCGTACTGGACGCCGACGAGCGCGGCGAGCGGGATCGGCTGCTCCGCCCCGGTCCCCGCCTCGGCCTGCCACGTCGCGTACTGCTCGACGAGGCGGTCGCGGAGGCGACGGAGCGCCACGGGCGCCGTGCCCGCGGTGGTCTCGGCCTCGATCGCACGGAGGAGCATGCCGCCGTAGCGGAGCCGGAAGCACCGCACGAGGTCCTCGAGGCCGAACCGCTCGGCGACCGTGGCCATCCGCTCCGGCGGTTCGCGGTCGGCCCGGGCTCGGTCCGTCTCCGCCATGCGCGCGAGCATCGGGACGAAGGCGCGCGAGGCCTCGAGGAACGGGGTCGCGATGGTGAGCATCGGGGACGCGGCGTCGAGCACCTGATCGAGGACGGAACCGGTGACCGCCATGGCGTCGGCGGTCCGACGGACGAGGTCGGCGTAGGACTCGCCCGTCGCCGTGTCGTCGTCGGCGTCCGGGTGCTGCCAGTACGGCAGTTCGGCCACGAGCGAGAGCGTGCCGTGGCGCCCCGCCCACGAGGACGACGACGACCCACCGATGAACGCGGCGGGGTCGATGCCGAGGGACTCGTAGTAGTCGTACGCCTCGTCGATCTCCCCCATCGCGAACACCGACCGCGCGTACTCCCGCAGGTACGGGGACTCGGGTTCGCCGGTGTCGAGCGGGAGCCCGAGCGCGGCCGGGACGGCGTGCAGGGTGGCGATGACCTCCGGCTCGTCGCGGGAGAGGTAGTAGTAGACGCCGCCCATCTCGCCGTTGTGCAGGCTCACGAGCAGGTCCGGCCGCACCCGGTCGATGAGCAGCATGAGTCCGAGCGTCTCGGGCAGGACCCGGTCGAAGTACGCGCCCTTGTGGTTCGTCGGGAACGTCCACTCGACCTGGGCGTCGGGTGCCGGCCGGTAGAAGTGCCGGGCGTAGTGCACGCGGTCCGTCGGGTCGTCGAACCACGCCTCGTTGAGCCGCATGCCGTCCGGGTCGATCGTCGGGACGATGTGCCACGTCGTGTCGAGGGCCGCCGCGAGCACCGGGTCGGTGAGCACGCTCTGGGCCAGGTGCAGCGCGGTCCACGACCCGATCGGCTCGTTCGGGTGCACCCCGCCGACCACGACCGCCGAGCGTGCACCGCGGCCGACCCGGTAGGCGTGGATCGGCTCGCCGAGGCGGCTGGTGCCGACGCGGGTGACCGTGACGGCGTCGGGGTGGTCGGCCGCCAGGCGGTCGAACCGCGCGACGAGGTCGTCCACCGTCGGGAACCCGGTGTGCTGCGGAACCGCGCGGGCGTGTTCGACGATCGTGGCGGTGTCGAGGCCGGTCACTTGCTGACCTGGATCTCCGAGATCACGGGGCTGCCGGCGACCTCGGGGAGCTTCGTCACCTTGCTGCTCGTGACGTAGGAGTACTTGTCGAAGAACGTCGGGACGATCGGGAAGTCCTGGAGCACCCGCTTCTGCGCCTTGTTGTACAGGGCGTCGGCGGCGGACTGCGTCGATGCGGCGTCGGCCTGGTCGAGCAGCCGGTCGACGTCGTCGTTCTGGTAGTACCCGGCGCAGGTCGTGCACCCGCCCGCCGCGGTGAACAGCGCGCGGAGCGTGTTCTGCTGGCTCGTGTACAGGGCGCCCCAGTGGCCGAAGTGCGGTCCGGCGACCGTCTTGGCCGTCAGCGTGCTGTAGTACGACGCCCAGTCCGTGGTGGGCTTCGCCACGACCTTCGCGACACCGAGGTTCTGGCGGATCTGGTTCGCGTACGCCTGGTACAGGGAGTCGAGTCCGAGGCCGCCGGGGTAGACGAGGTCCATCTCGCCGGAGAACCCGCCCGCCGCGGCGAGGAGCTGCTTGGCGGCCGCGGGGTCGTACGTGCAGTACTTGCCGCAGATGCCCTCCTGGGTTCCGGACATGACCGGCGGGGTGAGCGCGGTCGCGGGTTCGTAGAGTCCGCCGTAGATCGCCTTGTCCACCTGCTTGCGGTTGATCGACATCGAGATCGCCTGACGGATCCGCGGGTCGGAGTACCGCTTGTCCCAGAGCGGGAACCCGAGGTAGTCGATGCCCGGCGAGGTGAACGAGTACAGGTGGTCCCCGAAGTCCGACTTCGCGCTCGTCATCTTGTCGGCGGGCAGGTAGAGGACGTCCGCGTTGCCGGCCAGGACGTCCGTGTAGGCGGTGTCCATGTCGCTGTAGCTGCGGTAGGTGACCCGCTCGGTCTTCGGCGCCGGGCCCTGGTACCCGCTCCAGGCCCTGACGGTGAACTCCTTGTTCTTCGTCCAGGCCTCGGTCATCTCGTACGGGCCGTTGCCGATCGGCTTCTTGTCGTACGCCTTGATGTCCCGGTAGGCGGCCTTCGGCATCGGGTAGAACGCGGTCTGCGCCTGGCTCAGCTGGAGCGGGAACTGGCTGTCGGCGTGCGTCAGCGTGACGGTGAACGTGTCCTTGCCGGTGACCTTCAGCCCGCGCATGGTGTCGGTCGTCGGCGTGCCCGAGGTCGGGTTGAGGTCGGAGTACCCGACGATCCCGGCGAGCTCGCCGCTGTTCTCCCACGCGTGCGGGGCGTACGCCGTGTAGTTCCAGGCGCGGACGTAGCTCTCGGGCGTCACGGTCTCGCCGTTCTGGAACTTCCAGCCGTGGCGGAGCGTGATGGTCCAGGTCGTGGCGTCATCGCTCTTGACGCTCTTCGCGGCCAGGTCCGTCAGGTGGTCGTCGCTGTCGGTCTGGACGAGCGGCGCGAACAGGCTCATCACCTGGTCGAACGCCACCGTCTGTCGGCCCGGGGTCAGGTGGTCGGGCACGCCGGTCGCGTACACGAGGCTCGTGCCGGACGCGTCGTCCGACGAGGACCCACCGCCCGCCGAACACCCGGTCGCCACCAGTGCCAACGCCGCCGCCGCGGCCACCGCCGCGATGCCACTCCGTCGCATGTCCATCTCGCTCCTCGCGGGGCCGCGACGCGTCGCGCCGGGCCTGCTGTGGCCGCCGGATCGGTCGGCCGGGCCGGGCAGGAGCCGGCTTGGCTGCTCACGGTAGGGAGCACGGCGGCGCGCACTCAAGGCTTCTTTCACTCCGCGTTGAAAGCTTCACGAGGTCGAAACACCGACGAAACAGCCCCGGTGGTGGCCGCGCAGGGCCTGTGGGACGCTGTCCGACATGCGCCACACACCCGCGTTCCTGATGACGGACCCCGAGGAGGTCCGCCGCCTGGTCCGCGCGCACCCGTGGGCGACGATCGTGTCCGCGACGACGGAGGGCCTGGTCGCGTCGCACTACCCGTTCCTGCTCGAGGACCCGGGTGACGACGCCACGGAGATCACCCTGGTCAGCCACGTCGGGCGCCCCGACGAGGTCGCCCACGAACTCGGACGGCACGAGGTCCTCGTCATCGTGCAGGGTCCGCACGGGTACGTCTCGCCCGCCTGGTACCCGGCCCAGCAGTTCGTGCCCACCTGGAACCACGTGACCGCCCATCTGTGGGGCACGCCCGAGATCCTGTCCGACGAGGAGAACTTCCGTGTGCTGGGGGAGCTCGTCGACCACTTCGAGCGGCGCATGCCGTCGCCGGTCGGCCTCGACGTCGACGAGGACGCCGCCCGCCGCATCGCCCGGGGCACCGTGGGGATCCGGATCCGGGTGACGCGGTTCGAGGCGCGCGCCAAGCTCAGTCAGAACAAGGCGCCCGAGGTCGTCGACGACGTCATCGCCGGGCTCGAGTCCCCCGGGCCGTACGGACACCGGGCGCTCGCCGCGGAGATGCGTCGCGTCCGTGACCGCGCCACGGCCGCGCCGGATCCCGAGGACCGGCCCGCGCCGGAACCGGCCCCCGGGACGGACCGCACGTGACCGGGACCCTCATCCGCCACGTTCGGCGCATCGGGACCGCGGGCGCGTCCGCCGACGTGCTCGTCCGGGAGGGCCGGATCGCCGCCGTCGCACCGGCCGGCGTCATCGAGTCCACCACGCCCACGGCCGACCTCGAGGACGTCGTCGACGCGGACGGTGCCTGGCTCGGCCCCGGGCTGTGGGACCACCACACGCACTTCGACCAGTGGGCGCTCGTCCGGCGCCGGGTCGACGTCTCGGCATGCACGAGCGCCGCCGCCGTCGCCGCGGTCATCGCCGACGCCGTGCGGAGCGCCCCGCCCGACGACGTCCTCATCGGCTACGGGTTCCGGGACGGGCTCTGGCCGGACGCCGCCCACCGTGACCTGCTCGACCGGGCCGCGCCGGGCCTCCCGGTCGTCGTCGTCAGCGGTGACCTGCACGCGGTGTGGTGCAACGGGATCGCGCTCGCGCGGTACGGCGACCTGCTCGACCGGCCCCTCGTGACCCATCCGACCGGGCTGCTCCGCGAGCAGGACGCGTTCGACGTCAGCACGGCGATCTCCCGCGTGCCCGACGCGGTGCTCGACGACTACGTCGCCGACGCCGTCGAGGCGGCGAGCGGTCGGGGCGTCGTCGGGGTCGTCGACCTCGAGATGCGGTTCGGGCTCGACCGCTGGACGCGCCGCGTCCGCGCCGGCATCGACGGCATCCGGGTCCGATCCGGCGTCTACCCCCAGGAGCTCGACGCGGTGCTCGACCGCGGGCTGCGCACGGGCGACGTCGTGCCCGGCACCCTCGGCCTGGTGTCCATGGGGCCGTTCAAGGTGATCACCGACGGTTCGCTCAACACCCGCACCGCCGCCGTAGACGAGCCCTACGCGGGGCTGCACGGGCACGACGCACTCGGGGTCCTCGCGTTCACGCCGGACGAGGTCCGCGCGCTCGTGCGCCGCGCCGCCGACGGCGGACTCGTCCCCGCGGTGCACGCCATCGGCGACCGGGCGAACGCCCTGGCGCTCGACGTGTTCGAGCAGGTCGGGGTCCGCGGGTCCATCGAGCACGCGCAGCTCCTGCGCCCCGCCGACGTCGCCCGGTTCGCTCGACTCGGCGTCGACGCGAGCGTGCAGCCGGAGCACGCGATGGACGACCGCGACGTGGCGGACCGCTACTGGGCCGGCCGGACCGACCGCGCGTTCGTGTTGCGCACACTCCGCGAGGCCGGGGCGCGCCTCCGCCTCGGGTCCGACGCCCCCGTCGCGCCGCTCGATCCGTGGGTGTCGATGGCGGCGGCGGTCGGTCGGGACCGCGACGGCCGGGAGGCGTGGCGCCCGGAACAGCGCATCGACCAGCTGACCGCGTGGACGGCGTCGACCGACGGCCGCAGCACGGTCGCGGTCGGCGACGTCGCGGACCTCGTGCTCGTGGCATCGGACCCGCTCGCGGCGTCGTCCGGTGCGCTCCGGTCGATGCGCGTCCTGGGGACCGCGGTCGAGGGGCGCTGGACGTACCTGGACCGCTGAGCGGGGCCGGCGCTGAGCGGGGCCGGCGCCGAGCGGGGCCGGCGCCGAGCGGGGCCGGCGCCGAGCGGGGCCGCTGCGGTGCGGACCGGGTCAGGTCTGGTCGACCGGGCACCAGTAGAGCTTGCGGCCCGCCATCATCGCCATGGCGATGTTCGTCCCGCACACGCGGCAGGGCAGCCCGGCGCGGTGGTACACCCAGTGGCGGTCGTCACGGCTGCGGAGCGCGGCGTCGTACTCCTCGGGGGTCAGGTCGTCCATGGTCATCATCTGACCGACGCGGACGCCGTCGTGCAGGAGCGTCGACCAGTCCCGCCAGAGGGCCCGTGCCTGCTCGTCGGTGACCTGCTTGCCCGGCTTGTACGGGTCGAGGCGGGCGCGGAACAACAGCTCCGCGCGGTAGACGTTCCCGATGCCGCTGACGACCGACTGGTCCATGAGCAGCTGCCCGATCGGGACGTTCCGCCGCCGCACACCGTCCACGAACCGCTGCTCGGCCTCGGGGCCGTCGTCGACCATGGGGTCCGGGCCGAGCTTGTCGATGGCGCGCTGGATCTCCTCCGCCGTCTCGACGACGCACGCGGTCGGCCCACGGAGGTCGGCGACGGCGGTGTCCGTGAGGATCCGGACCCGAACCTGGCCGACCGGCTCGGGCGGGAAGGCCTCGATCGGGGTCTCCTCGTGCTCCTGCTCCGCCATGCGGTAGCGCGAGCGGCGGGGTGCCCCGATGCTGGCCAGGGAGTCCTCGCCCGCGGCGTCGACGATCGTCCCGCGCTGGTTGGTCTGCCCGATCCGGCCGTTCGCGCTCGCCATCGTGGCGTCGGTCGATATCTCGCCGGCGAAGTCCCACGCACCGTAGAGGCCGAGGTGCACGCGGAGGAACAGGCCGCCCTCGAACTCGAGGAACATCTGCTTGGCCACCGCCGTCGCCCCGGTCATCACGCGGCCGTCGAGCTGGGCGGCGCCGGCCGCGAACCGCCCCTGGGGGCTCGACACGCTGCAGCGCTGCCCGACGAAGTGCAGGGAGAACTGCCGCGCGATGCGGTGGATGGAGTGACCCTCGGGCATCGGGACGGCTCAGGCGTCGATCTGCTTGCCGGCGATCGTGCCGGTGGTCTCGTACTCGGCGAGCTGCGCGATGCGACGCGCGTGGCGCTCCTCGCCCGAGAACGGCTCGGCGATGAACAGGTCGACGAAGCGGATGGCCTCGGCCTCGGTGTGCTGGCGGGCACCGATCGAGATGACGTTCGCGTCGTTGTGCTGCCGGGCCAGCAGTGCGGTCGACTCGTTCCACACGAGCGCGGCGCGCACACCCTCGACCTTGTTGGCGGCGATCTGCTCGCCGTTGCCCGACCCACCGAACACGACGCCGAGTGCCTGCACGCCCGCACGCTGGTCGCGCACGACGGCCGACGCGGCGTTGATGCAGAACGAGGGGTAGTCGTCGAGCGGGTCGTACTCGGCGGGACCATGGTCGACGACCTCGTGGCCGGCCTCGGTGAGGTGCTGGGCGAGCGTGTGCGAGAAGTCGAGGCCGGCGTGGTCCGTGCCGAGGTGGATGCGCATGCCTGCGATCCTATTCCCGGGCGCAGACGCCGCTCCGGGCCGGTCCGGGGTGCTGCCGGCCCCTAGCATCGAGGCATGACCACGACCCCGCCGGACGTCGTCGTGCGGCATGCCGAGCCGGACGACCTCGACGTCGTGCACGCGCTCCACCGCGAGGCCGTCCTGCACTCCACGGCGATCTGGCGCGACGAACCGCTCCCCCGCGCGTGGTTCGACGACTGGCTGGCGGAGCGCCGCCGCGACGGGTTCCCGGTGTTCGTCGCCGAGGCCGACGGTGCGGTCGCGGGCTACGTCACCTACGGGCCGTGGCGCGAGAACCCGGGCTACCGGTGGACCGTCGAGGACAGCATCTACCTCGACGCGCGGTTCCACGGCCGGGGCATCGCGTCGACGCTCCTCGGGGCCGCGATCGACCATGCTGTCCGGGACGGACGACACGTCATGATCGCCGACATCGCCTCGGACAACGCCGCGTCGATCCGCCTGCACGAACGGTTCGGGTTCGAGCACGTCGCCACCGTGCGCGAGGTCGGCCGCAAGTTCGACCGGTGGCACGACCTCGTCGTCATGCGGCGAGCCCTGGCCTGACGGGGTGGGCCCGACCCTCCGCCGAGATCGCAGAACACGCCGCTCACGTCCATCCGTGAGCGGCGTGTTCTGCGATCTCGGCGACTCTGGGGGCC
>NZ_QKTQ01000029.1:0-5885 GCF_003234875.1 Curtobacterium sp. MCBD17_028
ACGTTGAGTCCGGCGGTGTCCTACTCTCCCACAAGGTCCCCCTTGCAGTACCATCGGCGCTGAGAGGCTTAGCTTCCGGGTTCGGAATGTGACCGGGCGTTTCCCTCTCGCTATGACCACCGGAACACCATCGATATTCACGATCATGTTCCGCAGTTGCTGCGGATGATCCCCGATCGCATATCGGGAACCACAAAGTGGACGCGAGCCCCACCCGAACGGGTGGGAAGTGTAATCAAGTCATCGGCTTATTAGTACCGGTCAGCTCCACGGGTCGTTAGTCCCCGCTTCCACATCCGGCCTATCAACCCAGTCGTCTACTGGGAGCCTCTCACCCACAAGGGGCATGGAAATCTCATCTCGAAGACGGCTTCCCGCTTAGATGCTTTCAGCGGTTATCCGGTCCGAACGTAGCTAATCAGCGGTGCCCTTGGCAGAACAACTGACACACCAGAGGTTCGTCCATCCCGGTCCTCTCGTACTAGGGATAGATCTTCTCAAATTTCCTACGCGCGCAGCGGATAGGGACCGAACTGTCTCACGACGTTCTAAACCCAGCTCGCGTACCGCTTTAATGGGCGAACAGCCCAACCCTTGGGACCTACTCCAGCCCCAGGATGCGACGAGCCGACATCGAGGTGCCAAACCATGCCGTCGATATGGACTCTTGGGCAAGATCAGCCTGTTATCCCCGAGGTACCTTTTATCCGTTGAGCGACAGCGCTTCCACAAGCCACTGCCGGATCACTAGTCCCGACTTTCGTCCCTGCTCGACTTGTCAGTCTCACAGTCAAGCTCCCTTGTGCACTTACACTCGACACCTGATTGCCAACCAGGTTGAGGGAACCTTTGGGCGCCTCCGTTACTTTTTGGGAGGCAACCGCCCCAGTTAAACTACCCACCAGGCACTGTCCATGAACCCGATCAGGGTCCTACGTTAGACATCCAGAGTGACCAGAGTGGTATTTCAACAACGACTCCACGAACACTGGCGTGCCCGTTTCACAGTCTCCCACCTATCCTACACAAGCCACACCGAACACCAATACCAAGCTGTAGTAAAGGTCACGGGGTCTTTCCGTCCTGCTGCGCGTAACGAGCATCTTTACTCGTAGTGCAATTTCGCCGAGTTCGCGGTTGAGACAGCTGGGAAGTCGTTACGCCATTCGTGCAGGTCGGAACTTACCCGACAAGGAATTTCGCTACCTTAGGATGGTTATAGTTACCACCGCCGTTTACTGGGGCTTAAATTCTGAGCTTCGCCGTGAGGCTAACCCTTCCTCTTAACCTTCCAGCACCGGGCAGGCGTCAGTCCGTATACATCGTCTTGCGACTTCGCACGGACCTGTGTTTTTAGTAAACAGTCGCTTCCCACTGGTCTCTGCGGCCTTCCCCGCTCCCGGAGCAAGTCCGTTCACGGTTCCGGCCCCCCTTCTCCCGAAGTTACGGGGGCATTTTGCCGAGTTCCTTAACCACGATTCTCTCGATCTCCTTGGTATTCTCTACCTGACCACCTGAGTCGGTTTCGGGTACGGGCAGCTGCAACCTCGCGTCGATGCTTTTCTCGGCAGCATAGGATCACTGAATTCCCCATGACGGGTATGCATCGGATCTCAGGCGTACAGACGACGGATTTGCCTATCGTCAGCCCTACATCCTTACACCAGGTTCACCTTACGGATACCATCGCCTGGCTCAGCTACCTTCCTGCGTCACACCTGTTAATACGCTAGCCGCACCAGCATGGGGTCGAGCGTTAGACCGGACGTCCATCACCCCGAAGGGATCAGGATCGAGCCGGGTTAGGACTCTTAGCACCACTGGATTGACTGGGACGGTTGTTCGCCGGTACGGGAATATCAACCCGTTGTCCATCGACTACGCCTGTCGGCCTCGCCTTAGGTCCCGACTTACCCAGGGCGGATTAGCCTGGCCCTGGAACCCTTGGTCTTTCGGAGGACGGGTTTCTCACCCGTCTTTCGCTACTCATGCCTGCATTCTCACTCGTGTGGCGTCCACGGCTGGATCACTCCGCCGCTTCACTCGCCACACGACGCTCTCCTACCACTCCGTACGACTGAACCACGAAGGCTTGTCTGGGTACGAAATCTACAACTTCGGCGGTGTGCTTGAGCCCCGTTACATTGTCGGCGCGGAATCACTTGACCAGTGAGCTATTACGCACTCTTTCAAGGGTGGCTGCTTCTAAGCCAACCTCCTGGTTGTCTGTGCAACTCCACATCCTTTCCCACTTAGCACACGCTTAGGGGCCTTAGTTGGTAGTCTGGGTTGTTTCCCTCTCGACGATGAAGCTTATCCCCCACCGTCTCACTGCTGCGCTCTCACTTACCGGCATTCGGAGTTTGGCTGACGTCAGTAACCTTGTAGGGCCCATCGGCCATCCAGTAGCTCTACCTCCGGCAAGAAACACGCAACGCTGCACCTAAATGCATTTCGGAGAGAACCAGCTATCACGAAGTTTGATTGGCCTTTCACCCCTATCCACAGCTCATCCCCTCCATTTTCAACTGAAGTGGGTTCGGGCCTCCACGACGTCTTACCGTCGCTTCACCCTGGCCATGGATAGATCACTTCGCTTCGGGTCTAGGACATGCGACTGAATCGCCCTATTCAGACTCGCTTTCGCTACGGCTACCCCACACGGGTTAACCTCGCCACATATCGCTAACTCGCAGGCTCATTCTTCAAAAGGCACGCTGTCACCCCAACAAGGAGGCTCCAACGGTTTGTAAGCAAACGGTTTCAGGTACTATTTCACTCCCCTCCCGGGGTACTTTTCACCTTTCCCTCACGGTACTTGTCCGCTATCGGTCATCTGGGAGTATTTAGGCTTATCAGGTGGTCCTGACAGATTCACACGGGATTTCTCGGGCCCCGTGCTACTTGGGATACACATCCGGCCATAACACCATTTCGTCTACGGGGCTGGCACCCACTACGGCCCGGCTTTCAAACCGGTTCGACTATGATGCGCTGTAACCGCCCCAGTCCGGCAGAACTGAGCGACGTGTCCCACAACCCCGACCATGCAACGCCCGCCGGCTATCACACATGATCGGTTTAGCCTCATCCGCTTTCGCTCGCCACTACTCACGGAATCACATGTTGTTTTCTCTTCCTGTGGGTACTGAGATGTTTCACTTCCCCACGTTCCCTCTACCCGCCCTATACATTCAGGCGGGAGTCACCAGGTCGCAAAACGCCTGGCGGGGTTTCCCCATTCGGAAATCCTCGGCTCACAGCTCGATTATCAGCTCCCCGAGGCTTATCGCAGATTTCTACGTCCTTCTTCGGCTCCAGATGCCAAGGCATCCACCGTTTGCTCTTAGAAACTTGACCACAAAGATTGCCGCGCACCGAAAACGATGCACGGCCTCAGTGTTGACTCGTCCCAACGCCAAACGACGTCAGGAGCGAATCGCACTCTTGTGACACCAGCCGACCCACCACCAACCACGAAAGCCGGCGACGAATCAGCAAGCGTCTAAGATGCTCGCGTCCACTGTGTAGTTCTCAACATACGATCGGCACCAGCCCGCCCCGACCAACCGGTCGACTTGGCACTGGCCCAACGAGGGGGCATCAAGCCCCAACCCCCACCACCACACAGGCAGCAGGGAAGCCTGGTCCCTCAGGACCCAACAACGTGCACGGCCCGAACCTCACCCACAGACCCGTTCCAACCGGCCGAAACCGACGTACTAGCATCCACGAGATCCATCCGGACCCACTGTCAATGTTCCACCCATGAGCTACCGGCGAGAACATTCGTCTCGATCCGGCGCCTGGACACCACCCCCAACCCGAACGGGCCAGGCCAGCAGTGCCAGATGCTCCTTAGAAAGGAGGTGATCCAGCCGCACCTTCCGGTACGGCTACCTTGTTACGACTTAGTCCTAATCACCGATCCCACCTTCGACGGCTCCTTCCACAAGGGTTAGGCCACCGGCTTCGGGTGTTACCGACTTTCATGACTTGACGGGCGGTGTGTACAAGGCCCGGGAACGTATTCACCGCAGCGTTGCTGATCTGCGATTACTAGCGACTCCGACTTCATGAGGTCGAGTTGCAGACCTCAATCCGAACTGAGACCGGCTTTTTGGGATTCGCTCCACCTTACGGTATCGCAGCCCTTTGTACCGGCCATTGTAGCATGCGTGAAGCCCAAGACATAAGGGGCATGATGATTTGACGTCATCCCCACCTTCCTCCGAGTTGACCCCGGCAGTCTCCTATGAGTCCCCGGCCGAACCGCTGGCAACATAGAACGAGGGTTGCGCTCGTTGCGGGACTTAACCCAACATCTCACGACACGAGCTGACGACAACCATGCACCACCTGTACACCGACCACAAGGGGGCGACCATCTCTGGCCGTTTCCGGTGTATGTCAAGCCTTGGTAAGGTTCTTCGCGTTGCATCGAATTAATCCGCATGCTCCGCCGCTTGTGCGGGCCCCCGTCAATTCCTTTGAGTTTTAGCCTTGCGGCCGTACTCCCCAGGCGGGGCGCTTAATGCGTTAGCTACGACACAGAAACCGTGGAAAGGTCCCTACATCTAGCGCCCAACGTTTACGGCGTGGACTACCAGGGTATCTAATCCTGTTCGCTCCCCACGCTTTCGCTCCTCAGCGTCAGTTACGGCCCAGAGATCTGCCTTCGCCATCGGTGTTCTTCCTGATATCTGCGCATTCCACCGCTACACCAGGAGTTCCAATCTCCCCTACCGCACTCTAGTCTGCCCGTACCCACTGCAAGCCCGAGGTTGAGCCTCGGGATTTCACAGCAGACGCGACAAACCGCCTACGAGCTCTTTACGCCCAATAATTCCGGACAACGCTTGCACCCTACGTATTACCGCGGCTGCTGGCACGTAGTTAGCCGGTGCTTTTTCTGCAGGTACCGTCACTTTCGCTTCTTCCCTACTAAAAGAGGTTTACAACCCGAAGGCCGTCATCCCTCACGCGGCGTTGCTGCATCAGGCTTTCGCCCATTGTGCAATATTCCCCACTGCTGCCTCCCGTAGGAGTCTGGGCCGTGTCTCAGTCCCAGTGTGGCCGGTCACCCTCTCAGGCCGGCTACCCGTCGTCGGCTTGGTGAGCCATTACCTCACCAACTACCTGATAGGCCGCGAGTCCATCCCCAACCAAAATTCTTTCCACGACCAGACCATGCGATCGGCCGTCATATCCAGTATTAGACGTCGTTTCCAACGCTTATCCCAGAGTCAGGGGCAGGTTACTCACGTGTTACTCACCCGTTCGCCACTAATCCGCCCAGCAAGCTGGGCATCATCGTTCGACTTGCATGTGTTAAGCACGCCGCCAGCGTTCGTCCTGAGCCAGGATCAAACTCTCCGTAAAAAACGTTCCCAACCACTCCGAAGAGCAGAAGGCGAATTTGATGCTGACTGAAAAGACTGTCTACTGACAATCATTCAATCCAAAGGAATCGTCCACGAACGCGCCAACCCGAAGGCCGACACGCACGGGGTCAATAAATTGGCATTGACAATGTGCACGCTGTTGAGTTCTCAAGGACCAGACGCATCCGCTCATCCACCCGGGAACCCCCGGACATCAGCAACGAAGCTGTGTTCTTGGTTGTGCAACCGATGTGCATCCCCCTACACGAGGTGGATGGCTCATCCCGAAGGAGAGGACCAGTTGCAGGTTTTACATCCTAAGCGTCGAAGCGATCAGGCGCAAGTCCCGATCAGAACCTCGGTGGAGGACGGTCCCGCTTGAGGCCGGCTCGCTCCGGGACACTGTCCCGGCCGCTCCGCCGCACCTTTGGGGTGACGAGTGATTACTTTACGCACCACCCCACCACCCAGCAAACCACCCCACATCCCGGGCGTGTCGCG